>CAXBLH010000414.1:0-5203 GCA_963976315.1 uncultured Dyadobacter sp. | reverse complement strand
GCGGATATCATCAAGACGAGTACTTCGGGTCAGGACTTTGGTTCTATCGTACGAACTGGAACACCTTTGAACGGATTCTTCTTTTATGACTCTCAGGGGATCTACCAAACAGAAAGCGAGATTCCGGTAAACCCTAAAACAGGTGCAAAACTGTTAGGTCTTCAAAACAAGAAACTCGCAGTAGGCGACCGTAACTTTAAGGACCAGAACGGTGATTATATCATCGACGTAAAAGACAGAGTTTATTCGGGAGACCCCAATCCGAAATGGACAGGTGGGTGGACGAATGACTTCCGATACAAAAACTTTGGTCTGAACATCATTTCAACTTTTGTAGTAGGAAGAAAAATTGTGAATACCGCCCTATTGGAAAGGTTGAAATTTGGAAAAGACTTTGCAGGATCGGGCTCGATGCCAAATTTCGACAACTACTCGATTTGGGAGAAAAGTGGCGACATCGCTAAATATCCTACTTTAAATCCATGGAACGACGCCTCTCAAATCGTCTCTTACGATTCGGAATACGTGGAGGATGGATCTTACTTCAAGGTGAAGGCAGCAACATTATCCTATAACCTGAATAGTAAGCTACTGAGCCGGATTGGTGTTGGACGAGCAAGGGTTTATTGTACGTTTGATAATATCGTCACCTTTCAAAAATACAGCGGGCCAGATGCCGAGCTAGTAACCATTGATGGTTTTGATGCCTCGGGCGGATATCCGATGCGCAGAATGATGTTATTTGGAGTTTCACTGGGACTATAGTTTAAAAAAGATAAACAGTAATTAACTATGAGAAACAAGATATTTGTCACATGTTTAACGCTCCTGTTGTTCGTTTCACAGGGTTGTAAAGATTGGCTAAATCAGCTACCGATCAATACAGTTACAGAAGACCAGGCCTGGCAAACCGCAAGTGATGCCGAAGGCGCAGTAGCCAAATCATTTGCTATTTTTCGCCGTGCGCTCGCCGGTTTAACGAAAGACGACACCCCTTCTACTACCAGAGCGGGTGCATGGGGAGATTACTATTTTTGGGGAGATTTACGTTCAGGCGACTGGATAACTCCTAACAATGATGGTGACTGGCAAGCTGGTTTTAACAACAACCTCATTGCCCGTACGCAGCTAGAACCCATGACCAACTGGCGACTTTTCTACCGGTCTATCGAGCAATGTAACCTTGTGTTAGAGAATGTTCCCAATATAACCGAAGGGTTTACCATAGAACGGAAAGCACAGCTCTTAGCAGAAGCACGTTTCATGCGGGCAATGGCACATTTCTATGCGGCACGGGTATGGGGAGATATTCCGATCAACCTTACCGCCCGGAATGTAGCGCCATTGGGTCGTGAACCCATCAAAAAAGTAATGGAGATGGTAGTATCCGAGATGGAAGAAGCGATACCTGTACTCCCTTGGATGTACCCAGGAAACCGTAAAAAAGCAACCTCTCGCGGTACCAAAGGAGCGGCACTAGCATTAAAAGCACATGCTTTAATGTGGCTAAAAGAATACCAAGGTGCCTCAGATGCCATGAAACAAATTATAGATGAAGGAGTTTTCAGGCTAGTTCCAATGGAAGGCTTCCGGGATATGTTCGACAAGGGTGAGTCTGACGAGCTTATTTTTCAGATGTATTACGATGTGAGCGATGGAGAATTTTCCGATTATTATGGCCACATCATGACCTATTACCTTACGAATCCATATACTTCAAGAGGGAACTTATCCCTTGCTGTTCCAAGGTCACGGGTTCTGGAAGTTTATCCTGATTATGCACGAGATAAATCAGACAAACGCGTTGCCGAATTTTTTCAAAGCATCGATTTTTCGGTAGGAGAAAATGAGCTAAGACCAGTATTAGCAGATCCTTTGGCAAATGGCGAACGCCAAATCATGTTTGCCAAATTTAGAAAAGCCAAGGACCGCTCGTATAACTTGATGGACGGCCCTGTGCCCATCTTCCGATATGCAGATATATTATTGTTAAAAGCCGAAGAGGTTTTGGAGGAAAGACGGCGGGAGCTATTTGGCGAATACCATCGTGTATATGACCTAGTTCGTTTAGGACGCTTACATGAGTTCAATCCGTCAATCACAGAAAAAGGTGAATTGGATGGAGCCGGTTTCTTCCCTGTTAGTGATGAAGCCTTCGCTAACAATCCGAACATGACCCAAACCTATTACTGGCAGTTTAATCAATAACCCGAAAACAAGCAGTCAAAATGAAGAGATCAATTATCGCCATTTTACTAGCCACCGTCTTATTCAATTTCGGATGCAGCGACGAGTATTTTACGGATGGAGGCGTACAGGATGACCTTACTGGTACGTTGAACGTGTCTACAATGGAATACCTGCAAAATGAGCCTGCCCGGTTTGATACACTAGTGGCCCTCATTAAGTTATGTGGATTAGAAGCCGACGTGGCCAAGTCTGGTAGCACTTTTTTAGCTCCCCAGGATTATTCTATTCATAACTATTTCAAATTACTTTTTCCAGATGAAAATAAGTGGCCTCCGTTGTCGGAACTTACGGCAGCAGAAAAAGAGGACATCACTCAAATTCTTAAGAATTACATCATTCCTGATCAAGTAATAGAAAGAAGTGCATTGTCGCCGGCTTACAGTTTTGCAACGACGCAAGGAGGCAAAAAAGCCCGATTCAACTTGAATAGACAAGACTATTTAGGGAACGTCAATATGGGTGCAGCCTTTATAGTATATGCACTAGATGTTAGTCGAACCGGCAGCACTGTGGAGCAGTTTCAATCTGCGAATGTTGCCACATCAGGCTTACGCTCTACTAACGGAATTATTCATGTACTGGACTCAAACACCCACATCTTCGGATTTAAATAAGCAATAGGAATGAAACATTCAAATACTAAGAAACTTTTTTGGAGCATCTCCATTTTTGTTGGATTTGCAGTATTCCTGTCTGGATGTGTAGAAATACCCGGAGAAGGAAGTTTAGCCCCAGATATAGGCTATAAGAACAGGAAACAATATGCAGTTTCGGGATTAACCCAAAATATTGGCGATTTTCTTTCATCGAGCTCTACGCTCCCACTGCGATTTGAAATTGTAAACATTACAGAAACCAGTGGGAAGGACATCACTGCTTTGAATGAACAATTGTCGGTGGTGCGCTATAAAGAGGCTCTCGTGGGAAATGAAACGCCCTCGGAACTACTGCTAAAATCGGAAATTGTGGAACAACCCGCTATCAGCATCAATCCCAATACCGGTACGATTGAATTACTGGAAGGTAATAAAATCCCATCTGGGGAATACCGCTTTGATGTTCAGGTAAGTAATACCTCTGGCAGCAGGATTTTGAAAGATGCAATCGTTATTGAATTCGTAGAATATGATATCCCTTCTTGGTCAACGGGCATGAAGTCACCACCCGTCATAGAACGTGTAGCAGACGCTCCCAATCAAATCCTATTTGTAGGCTATTTGGATGGTAAGCAGTTACCGGGCAATCGAATCGACTTCACCAAAAACCGGAATGCCGGATTTAAAGGAACGTTTGTTGACGATAACGAGCAAGGGGAATTATGGAAAGTGAATTTCCCTGTAAAAAATTCAGACACTTATTGCAGTTGGAAAGTGATCACCAACACCAATGGTACGGAGCAAGTGAGCTACGTAAGCGAAAATTTTAATTTCGTTTTAGGTATTCCAGGTAGTTACGTTATTAGACTTTATAAGTAAATGAAAATGAAACAGTATATAAAATACTCCAGCTTAATTTTGGTCTTTTTAATGGGAGCAAGCATATATGCCCATGCTCAGGAAAAGGCTAGGAAAATTTTAGTCATCGGCGTAGACGGTATCATCAATACCGCATTAGACTACGCCACAACGCCTGGCATTGATCAGCTTTTGTCCGATGCCTCTTACAGTATGAATGGTTATAGTGGAGTACCCGCCTATTCCACCACGGGTTGGGCCACCATACTTACGGGCGTAGGCCCCCAAAAACATGGGGTTACCGCCAATAAAACCTTCACTGGGAATAAGTTTACCACTTATCCTTCTGTAATTAACCGGATCAAATCCGTTAATACTACTACCAAGGTCGCTTCTATCGTTCGGAACGAAGGAATCAATACGCTTTTGAATAGCAGTGCGGATTTCAAATTCCAATACAATTCGGATCAAGCGGTATACGACAAGTCTGCCGAAATGCTTAAGCAAGCTGATATTGGTGCCGTTTTCGTACAGTTTAGTAGTCCCTCAGAAGTAGGTGCAGCAGTAGGATACCAATTACGCGAAGCGCAATACGTACTGGCTATTCAGCAAATAGACAATTATGTTGAGCAATTACGTGCAGCCATTAAGGCACGCGGAACATATACCAATGAAAACTGGGCTGTTTTTCTGGTCTCCACTCATGGAGGTACAGAATCTGGAGTGGCCTCCAACAATAGCGTGGAAGAATTTAACGTGCCGGTTATATTATCAGGTGGAGAGTTGGACAAAAAGGAATTAGTTGGAACTTCAATAGATGCAAGAGCTAATAATGACAATATCCTAACCATTAATCGTGCCACTACCGGTGATAAAACCTATGTAAGAATTCCCATTGCTAATACTGCCCTGAAAGGGATGAATAAGTTCACGATTGAAATGTGGGTAAAAGCAGGACCAAATTCAAGCGATCCTTCCATCATAGGAGATAAGGATTGGGATTCAGGTGGTAACCCAGGTTTTACGTTATGTCGTAGTGGTACTTCTTGGAAAATCAATATTGCAAATACCAAACGAGAACGCTATGACATCGGCTCTAACAAGACCTTAGAAGATGGAAACTGGCACCATATGTGTGTGACTTTTGACAAAACCAACGAATGTATAGTCTATCAGGATGGGGAGATTGTAGGACAATCCAAACTTACCTATAAACCTGAAGATGATATGTCTTCTCCATTCAATTTCCTCTGCTTAGGACAAGAAGGAACTCAGACTTACGGCGGCGGTGCTCCCAACTGGGCGGGATCCTACAACGAGGTGAGAATATGGAATGATGTGCTTCCACAGCAAACCATTAAGGACTATATGTATTTGCGTGACGTTGAAAAAACGAGCCATCCCAAACTAGCTTCTTTAAATCTTTATTTAAAAATGGATGAAGTACGCGGAACATTCATTCAAGATATGAGCGGTAAGGGAAATCATGGTGAATTAAT
>CAXBLH010000413.1:0-5223 GCA_963976315.1 uncultured Dyadobacter sp. | reverse complement strand
GCAACAGTTTTTATACATGGTCCTTAGAACTGTTCCGAGTACTAAAAACAGGATTGAAAAGTTTGAAAAAATCATTAAAATTCTAAAAGAGAATCCAGAGGTGTATGATAAAGTCGTATTTGAGCTTTCGGCTTTAAACTCAAAGGAATCTTATTTTATAGCTTCACTTTTTTCAGAAAGTTATATGAAAAAGCCGAAGTGGTATTGGGTAATACCCCTTCTATCTGTGACCACAATCGTCTCGGTGCTTTTATCGTTTATTATACCACAGCTATTCTTTTTACTTCTTTTATTGCTAATGATAAACTTTGGTTTACATTACTGGAACAAGCTTAATTTGTACCGTTATAGCACCTCTATTCCCCAACTTTTAAAGTTAAATCAAGCTGCTAAAAATATTGCACGTTTAAAAGACACCAAAGAACTTGATCCTCAGATATGGGATTCGATTAATGCCATTGACAGTCTAGGGCCACAAATGACCTTATTTAAGCTTGAAGTAAAACTACAAAGTGAGATTGGTCAGGTGGTGGAATATTTGGTTGAATTGATAAAAGCGTTGTTTCTTATAGAGCCATTGGTGCTTTTTAATGTTTTGAAACAATTGGATTTAAAAAGGTCTCATCTGCGACGGGTTTATGAATATATAGGAGAAATTGATGCGGCTATTTCTATTCATTTATTACGACAAAACATACCCTATTTTTGCCTTCCAGTAACCGTCGAGGATGAAAAACAAATGAAAGCAAAAGAGGTATATCATCCTTTGATTTTCGAATCCGTAGCTAATTCCATAGATTTGAATAACAAATCGGCATTACTGACTGGTTCAAATATGTCAGGAAAAACGACTTTTATTCGTACCATCGGAATAAACACCATCACTGCTCAAACTATTAATACCTGTTTTTCAAAGGAGTTTCATATTCCAATTTTAAAAGTGCATACGGCAATCCGAATTTCAGATGATTTATTAGACGAAAACAGCTACTATTTTGAAGAAGTGCTGACCGTCAAAACCTTATTGAATGAAAGCAATAAAAGTGATGGAAACCTATTTCTTTTGGATGAACTTTTTAAGGGAACCAATACCGTTGAGCGGATCGCATCTGGTAAGGCGGTTTTAAGTTACCTAAGTAAAGGTAAAAACATGGTCTATGTAGCTACCCATGACATGGAACTAGCAGAATTGCTAAAAGATAGTTTTTCATTATTCCATTTTACAGAAATAATACAGAACGGAAATATTGAGTTTGATTACATTCTTAAAACTGGGAATTTAACCAAAACCAATGCAATTAGAATTCTAGAAATAAATGATTACCCACAAGAAGTGGTGGAGGAAGCCACCCAAGTGGCCAACAAACTCGCCAACGATAAGGTCAATGGTGACTTTTAAAGAGTGGTTTTGTTTTCACTAAAAGGCACTCGCACTGAGTTTGTTTTTAACTCTTCGAGTAAAACAAAGTCTTAGGTTTTGGCAATTCCATTTATTCAAAGTGTTTAATTAATTCCTCTGATTGAAATAATAAATCCATTTCACACATGGCACTCGTTGGGTTATTATTATCGAAACTGCCAAGCGAAAGTGAATTTTGTAATGCAATCTGTAAATATGGTTTTAATTTTAAATAAATGTCGTCGTTTTGTTTTGTAAAGAACTTCAGCGTTTTCTCATATTGCTTCAAGTGTTTTTTTAATTGTGTTTCGGCACTTGAACAAGTGTCATAATATTTGGAAGTTTTTTCAAAATGAAGTAAAAACCAAAACTCGAGACATGGATTATTTACGACTACAATGACGTTGGGATGATTGTCAATAAGGTCTGACCTGTATTCTTGAAATGTTTTAAAGGATGTTTTTTTGCCTTTTGGTGCTTCCTTTGTTTCTTTGATTAGCGTATCAAGATCCATTATCCAAAAAACTTTGGTATACTCCTTATTTGATAAATCACATACCAATTTGTATTGATCTTCTATACTTTTTTTGTGTGGAATTTCTGGCTTTATGCTAACCCGAATATCTCGTTCGTTTCGTTTTAACATTTGCAAGTACCAAACCTCCGTATCTCCATCGACAACAATAGCGAAAGAAGGATTTGATTTGGGTGCCCTTTTTGTTGACTTTCTCATAGGTTTAAATCAATGAATGTGTCGCCCAAATTTGGTGTTCCATTTATTTTGCCGCTTTTATATGCATTTAAAATATTTGTTGTGTTGCGCACCACAGCGCTATCAAAGTCAATTAATGAATAAAGTTCAGTAGAGCAATTTTCTTGTTTATCAGTGAACCAGATTACATCATTTCTAAAAATGTCTTTGTTGTCTAAAATTTCTCGATTATGGGTTGTCGCAATGAGTTGAGAAGTTTTAGAATTCAGTAGAAAAGAAAGAAGAAAATGTAAATACAATTCGGGATGCAAGGAAGCTTCTAGCTCATCAATGGAAAATGCCGTAGAATTCTTGATCAATAAAACCAGTAAGCCCGCATAACCGTAGTAACGTCTTGTTCCTTGTGATTCTAACTCTAATGGTAAAATGTATTTTGCGTGGTTTACTGTGTGTTCAAACGCAACATTTACAGCTGTTAACCTTCCTTTTTCTTCAAGCTCTTTAATCTTATCACTAGGTGCTGTGACTTGCTTTTTTAAAAACTCAATTAAACCGTCTGGGATTTTCTCTTCGTCTTCTTGAATAACAATATCAGAAATATTAAAGTCTGCCTTCTTTAAGATAGTTACAACATCCGCTTTGGCGATAATATTATTCTCGATTCTGGAAGTTACAAATCCTTCTAATTCCGTTTTCGTATAAACCATTGGACTTAAATAATTCCTAAACCAGTCAACAACCTCTTGCAATTCTTTGAGATCAATGTTTGTTTTTAGATACCCACCCATAACGGTGTTGTTCCAGAGAGTGTTAGCTTCAAGGGTTTTTTCAAAAACTTTATCTGTAGGGATTTTACTGCCAAAGGCTATTTCAGTAAACTGATTTGATAGGTTGGTTTTTCTCTTAAAAACGTTTGCTTTATTCGGGTTGTAAAAATATAATTCCTCAGACACAATTGCCTTTTTGAAAAAAGTTACCTCATAATAGTATTTAATGTTATTCTGAAAAAGAGTAATTGAAATAATTGAATTTTGTTTGGGGGTATTCTGATTAAACAAAAAGGGATTGAAGTTTAATTCGCTTGTTTTTTTACTTTCTGGCTCTAGAACAATAGCTCTTAAAAAGTCCAACGCTTTCAAAACAGTGGTTTTACCAGAAGCGTTAGCACCATAAATTAAAGCTAGTTTTAAGATTCTATGTCCGCCCAAATTGATAACGTAAGCATCTTCCAAATGAGCCGATTTGTCTGCCTCAAATGAAAGTGTTTGTTTGTCCTTTATCGATCCAAAATTTTGAACACTGAAATTTAAAATCATTTTTGTATCTATTTTTGTAAAAGGTTTACAAATTTATAAACAAAAATGCACAAACAGGGGTTTTTTGTTTAAAATATGATCTATATACTAGTTTTCAAATTTCGAGAGGTTTGCTTCTTTTCGCCATAACTGTTATAAGTGGAGGGTTAACGTTTTGTCAAAGACCTTTTAACGATTTTCTTATATTCCATATAGTACATATCAAATCCTTCTGCCCAATAGTTTTCCTTGATTTCAATCAGCTCAAAACCGAATTTCTGATAAAATTGGTAGGCCAGTTGTGATGTTCTTACTGTGATTTTCTGGATACTGTCAATGGTATTAAGTTTATTTATTCGGTGCTGTAATAGTTTTGTACCTAAAGTTTTCCCTTGGTAGGCGGGGTGAAATAGGTCCCAGCTAATTTTTCCGATTGTATTATTGTCTGCCAGGTTAATTCCGCCGCAACCCACAATTTTTTGGTCATATATTAAAACATAATAGAGTTCTATTTCTGATTCTAAATATTTGATTAAGTCATTTTCCTCCTCCACGGCGAAAAATTTGGGGGTATTTAATCGAATCAAATGAATGACATTGTCATGATCACTTGTTTGGTATGGCCGTATGATCATTGGTTCTATCATCATTGGGTACACATTATGGAATAGGTTTTGAAAGTAGACTCGCACTGGCAATAGATTTCAGGCTGAGAGTACCTTGTCTTTCAATCTAATATCGAAAATACCAGAATATTCCAGATGCGGCTAGTTAGGAACCAGTTTGTTAGTGAGGGGCAAATGGATTCAACTAGCGGTCATCCAAATAGAAAGGAAAAATCGTTATCCATTAAAAGTAGCGATCTCAAGCATCCAGTTTTAGGGGCTGATATTTTATTAATCTCCCTACATTAGAAATGGGAAATGATCTATTTTTTGCCAATAATAGCTCAGAAAATAACCGTACCGAATTTGTATTATTATCAATAAAAAAGCAACAAAAACAAGTAGGGTTATTTTCTTCTAAATACTATAATGATTTTAAATTTGAGAGAAAGAGGTAGGTACTAAAAACGTACGATGAATACCTGAGATTAGTTTTGCGTTAGCATATTCAGGCATACCGCTTAACTTTTTCCATTCAGGATCGCCGGAAAATACTTTCCAATTTTGGTCATGTTCAGCCATGTCGTCAAACGTAAGCATATATGTCAAATTGGGGCGAAGTGGTCCTATTAAAGTTTCTCCGAAAAAGACAGGTGTTAGTCCTACACGCTTAAAAATAGATATTTCGCCACCTTCATTAAACATTTCTATTTTCTTTTTCCCTGCGGATTCGTTTGGGCTTTCGTACCTGCGTAGTTCAAAAATACGAGGTTTTTTCTCTGGTATCTCTAATTTAGGCAACATAGAGAATGATTGTAAGAAGGAACTTTCAATACGTTCGTAAGCTGGTGTAATCGGGTCAGCAGTGAGGTAAGGGGCTCCTGCTTTTTGATATTCTGAATCCGTGGCAAGTTTCTCGTTGACTTTTAGGTAGGCATCCATGGAAGTAAAAGGAATGATCACTACTAGTTTAGTAAAGCCTTGCGAAAGGTATTCCGTGAACACACCAATATTTTTACTGCCTAGCTTATTCAGTGCTGGAATTGCAGCTTGTTCCCAATAGTCTTGAACTAATTTGAGCTGTGGAGCATTTTTCAAGGTATAAATACGCAACTCATAAAACTCGGAGCCAACTTTCGGTTGCATTGGAGCAGCCTGTGCACTTATTGAATTGGTCAACTGAGCAGCAACTGGAGTGAGAAGTGAGGCTTT
>CAXBLH010000412.1:0-5266 GCA_963976315.1 uncultured Dyadobacter sp. | reverse complement strand
ATCAACACTCCGTCATCAGTTAAAAATTGAGCAGCATAATCGGTGCATTTCACTCGATTACGACCATCTACCACTATTATATGATAGCTCCGATCTGGAATTTCACCAATTGCTTGGATATAATCTTCCCCTAGGGCTCTATTTAGTACCGATGCGTTCGGGGGCAAACTGGGCTTCATTATCTCGATCCAATTAGCGTCATTTTCAACTGCTAAAATTCGATGAACGCGTGCTCCATACCATTTTGTAGAGTTGCCTGACCCATATTCAAATACTTCAAAGTGATTCTTTATCCTTGGCTTTAAAAAGGCTATAAATGAGTAAGTATACCAAGGTAAAGCAGCCCCATCTGCATCAACGGATCGCTTGGAATGGTAACTTTTAAACCAACCTGAATCCTTTAAGGTACTTTCAAGATATAACTGCACGCTCCCTCCAATCCCGATTACATTCAATAACTTCCAAACAAGGTTTTTAATACTTCGAATCATAAAACTTAAGCTTTTCTATTATTTTTAAATACCATTCCTTTTCCAGTTTCCACTAATCCATTGATTTCCTCAGACACTTTTAGCCAAACTATTAACAGCGCAAAAATAACCACCAGAACACCCGATTTTACAAACAATACTATAATAGATGACATTACTGAATGTTCATACTGGGGTATTAACAACGTTAAACCATACAAGAGCCCTAGAATCCCTAATACTTGTAACGTCTTGGCGGTAAACGGAAGCACCTTAAACGTAATCCACACAAAACTCATTCTTGAAATGGAATAAATCAAAGTCGTTACTGCCGTAGCAATAGCTGCACCGGTGATCCCATAAATCGGAATAAGCCATAGGTTCAAACAAAAACCGATTAAAGCTGAACTCACGATAAATAATGTGGCAAATTTAAAGTATTTGGAGTAGAGTATAATTTCAGTGTTCAGGCCAGTAGCTATGTCAAACACCTTTACGATAGCAATAAATAGCACCACGAACTTCCCTTGGCTATAAGTATCTCCTTTGGGAATCAAATAAAATATTTCGTCAATACCCGTCCAAATCAGTAGAAAAAACAAACCTCCTGCAATCAATTGGTTCAGAGCAGACTTTTGATTCATGTTCCGAATTTGCTCATGATCGTCAATTTGGAGAGCACTGGAGATGAGCGGTATTGAAATCTGGGCAATTGCTTTGCGTGGAATTTCTATAATTCCTGCAATATAGGTGGCTATTATAAAAATACCGGTACTTATGAGCCCTCGCTCACCAGCAAGCATGGAGCGGTCTATAAACAGCATCAGGTTGACACCTATCCCCCCTAAAAGTGTAAAGCTACCATATCCCAATATTTGTTTCAATAAGGTACGGTTCAGAATATTTCGGCTAGGGAAACGCCAGTACCATTTACCCAAATGAAATATATAAATACCTATAAAAACGACTGCCAATCCATAAGATCCTACCATGAGATATAGCAACATATCAAAGCTTAGCCAACCAAAGCCAAAGATCAAAATCAAAACTACATTCGCCAGACGAAGATACACTTCCCGAATAAAGCCAGGAATTGCAATCCGGGAATTATTACGACAATATGATTCTAGGACCGAAATGTAAATCCAAAATATGGTAAGTGGAATTACCAAAATATGATACTGCAATATCATAGGCGACTGCTCCGCATAATAGGCTTTGATGGCATCGGAACATAGCAAATAAATCATTGCGAACAGCAAAGAACCTATAAAAGGAAGAAAAAGTAAAAACGGCAAAATTCCGTTATGTTCTTCCTTTTCATCCCTAAATAAACTAAAAAATTTATCGGCAATAAAAGGGGTTCCTAAATGTGCAAAGGCAGAAAACAACAAACTGTTCTCAAAAAGCAAACGGGATAATGCCAGCTGCTCTACTGAAAGATATTTAGTGGAAACATACATTTGGTTGATGATTCCTATCCCCACCCCAATGTACGAACCCAAACTTGCTTTCAAACTTTGTCGGACAACTATACCCACAAGCGCATTCGACTAAATAATATTTGCATTTTAAACTGGTAATTATTCAAAAATAGATTGTAAAAAACAAGCCTTAGTCACTCTCCTCCACCTCAAATACAATCAAATCGTAGCTTTCGCTTTGCCGTACTTTTCCCATAAAATGGCTTTGATACGTTCTGCTGCATGGCCATCCCATAATGGAGGCACCACACCTTCTTTTGCATTTCCTTCTAATATTGTCATCACCAGTTCGTTTACAGAAGCCGGATTCAGATCACTCAAAAGGTAATTGGTACCTAGCTCCACCGTTACGGGCCTTTCGGTGCTTGCCCGAAAAGTAATACATGGAACCTGCAAATAGGTCGTCTCTTCCTGTATTCCTCCCGAATCGGTAATGATCAACTCCGCGTTGCTCATCAAATATAAGAACTCTAAATAACCCTGTGGTTCGAGAAGCACCACATTGTCTAATGATTTCAATTCAGCCAATAACCCAAAACGATCCATGTTATTAAGGGTTCGAGGGTGCACCGGAAACAACACTTGTCTACTAGCAGCAGTCGTTTTTACAATTTGAAGTATATTTTTCAATCCACCTTCATCATCCACATTACTGGGACGATGCATCGTCATTAAAACATACTGTTTGGAAGTAAGTCCGAAATTATTTAAAAGATCCAGCTTTTCCGCTTTTGCCCGGTAATACACTAGTGAGTCTATCATGACATTCCCCACGAAATGAACTTTTGCAGCTTCAACACCCTCATGAGCTAGGTTTTTCATACCAGCAGACTCCGTTACAAAAAGATCATCGGAAATACTATCCGTCATAATTCTGTTTACTTCTTCCGGCATCTTACGGTCACCACTTCTCAGGCCCGCTTCCACATGAACCACAGGAATATGTTCTTTAACAGCCACCATTGCACAAGCAATCGTTGAATTCACATCACCTACTACCAATACGATATCTGGCTTTTCGGACAGCAATACTTGCTCAAATTCCAACATTATTTTGGCGGTTTGAACTGTATGTGAACCACCACCAACCCCCAAGAAATAATCGGGCTTTGGTAGCTCTAATTGATTGAAAAATATATCGGACATCTTAGCATCATAATGCTGTCCGGTATGAACAATTTTTGAATCAATGTTACCATCACTAGAAAATGCCCGATGTAGCGGTGCAACTTTCATAAAATTGGGACGGGCTCCTACTATGCTTAATACCTTCATAACTCCTTCATTCTGCTATTTGGACTGCATTACAAATTGAAATGCATCTTGATATTCTTTAATTACGGTATGAATATTGACTTCTTCCTGAATTATTTTCAAGGAATTTACGCCAAATTCTTGCAACACTTTTTTATTTGTTATTAAGCGTTGTACATTATTATTAAGACTATTCGGGTTATTATTTTCAAAATAATAACCATTGATACCTTCCTTAACCAATCGTTTTTCGGTACCATCTGCCACTGAGCAAATTACCGGCTTTCCAAAACACATCGCATCATTGATTGACAGGCCTCCCATTCCTCCGAGTACATACGCCGAGGAAACATGCAAGTACCTCCCCAAAGTTACGGAATCATAAACTCCACCTACAAAATGAACACGTTCTGACACGCCTTGCTTCTCTGCGAATTCTTTCAAAGCATCCAGCTCAGGCCCAAATCCAATCACCACCAACTCAATAGTAGGAATACTTTCCTTTAAGTCAATAACACTTTGGATAAGCATATCTACCCGTTTCCATTTCACCAATCGTCCCACATGAATAATTCGATGTTGATTTTCCGGTAAGATCAATGGCTGCTTTTTTACTTCCTCAAAACTACCGAGTAACCCATCAGTATCGGGGGAGTTGGCTGCGATAAAAATCTTATAGTCTGGGACGCCATAGCTACCGGTTATTTTTCGAGCCTCATCAAAATAATTGATATGTGCATCGGCCAGGGGAAGATACATACGCCGTAATACTGTAATAACCCAAAAAGCTAAATAGCCTTTCCAGCTTTTTGAATCCTTCTCGTTCAAATCTTCTGTAAGGTTATTTCCTGAGAAATAATACGCTTTACTTTTACCCCAATAAGAAATATTAAATGGAATATCCCTGCAAATGAGACGCGTACCTAGTTTTTTAAAACGAAAATAAAAAATGGGATTTAATATAAACTGCAAAAAATAGGGCCATGCGGACATCACCACAATATCTGGTTCTATTTCTTTCAGAGTAGGTATTAAGTCTTTGAAAAATGACTTGCCATACCATGTTTGATACTCAGGAAGCTCAATAAGACGAAACTGGATATTCGAAGCATCTTCTTTTACGCCAGCACCTACCGTTTTACCGGTTTGACTCGGTTTTATCAAAATGATTTCGTTTCCGGTTTGGGAAACCATTTTATTAAGAATCAACGTGAAATAATGCGGCAAACCCGCCATTACAAAACAAACCCGCATGTGCTGTTACTTGGTAAAAATGCAAAAGTAATCAATCCATTAGAATATTGACAGGCATTCTTTTGATTACAAACGTGAGTCCACTAATTCCTGTGGTAAAGTTGATTTTAAGTCAAATAATACGGACTGCTGATTGGTAAAGTCTTTGAAATTTAAAGCAGCAAATTGGTGATGCGCCACTGCAATTACAACGGCTTCGTAAAAACCCTCTATTTTATCAGCCAATCCAAAACCATATTCGTGCTCAACCTCACTGCTCGTTGCCCAAGGGTCATATATTTCAACTTTCATACCGAAATCGGTAAGCTCTTTGTATACATCCACCACCCTGGTATTTCTAATATCAGGACAATTTTCTTTAAAGGTAACCCCTAAAATTAGTACGCGACTACCTTCAATTCTATGCCCTTTTTTGATCAAAAGTTTCACTAACTTATTGGCAACAAACACCCCCATCAAGTCATTTACGCGTCTGCCCGAAAGTATTACCTGGGGATAATAACCCAACGATTCCGATTTATAGGCCAAATAATAAGGATCCACTCCGATACAGTGCCCTCCTACCAAACCCGGCTTATACTTCAGAAAATTCCACTTGGTACCTGCCGCTTCTAGTACTTCGGTAGTATCAATTCCCATACGGTCGAATATAAGCGCGAGTTCATTTACAAAAGAAATATTAACATCGCGTTGTGCATTTTCAATGGCTTTTGATGCCTCGGCAACCTTAATACTGGATGTTAAATGCGTACCAGCAGTAATAATCGTGCTATAAAGTTGGTTCACAAACTGTCCTATTTCGGG
>CAXBLH010000411.1:0-5276 GCA_963976315.1 uncultured Dyadobacter sp. | reverse complement strand
TGACCAATTCTATTCGGTCCAGAGCCCAACACTACCACCTTCTTTTTATCACTTACTATGGACTCATTGTCAGGAGTGTCCTGCGAAGAGTTAAATGTAGAGTAGTAGTAAGGCGTTTTGGCCTCAAATTCAGCTGCGCAGGTGTCCACACACTTATAAATTCTTTTAATACCAAGTTCTTTTCTACGGTCGTATACTTTACTTTCCTTGGTATTCAACAAGTGTGCTATTTGACGATCTGCATATCCTTTTTGCTTGGCAGAAAGTAGCAAATCTTTTGGAAGTTCATCCAGTTCAAATTTTTCAATTTGATGTTCTAGCTCAATTAATTCTTCTATTTGACGAAGGAACCAAGCATCGATTTTGGTCAATGACTGAATCGTTCTGAATGACAAGCCAATTTTGAAGGCATCATAAATATGGAACAAACGATCCCAGCTAGGATTTGCCAAGCTATGTTTGATTTGTTCTTGATCACGAAGTTCTCGGCCATCGGCTCCCAATCCATTTCTGCGAATCTCCAGAGACTGACAAGCTTTTTGAAGGGCTTCTTGGAAATTTCTACCAATACCCATGGCTTCTCCCACCGATTTCATTTGTAAGCCCAATGAACGATCGGAACCTTGGAATTTATCAAAGTTCCAACGTGGTACTTTAACAATTACATAGTCAATAGTAGGTTCGAAAAATGCGGAAGTAGTTCCCGTAATCGGATTCATTAATTCGTCCAGATCGTATCCAATCGCCATTTTGGCAGCGATTTTTGCAATAGGATAGCCAGTTGCTTTGGATGCAAGGGCCGACGAACGTGATACTCTTGGATTAATTTCGATGGCTATGATTTGATCATTTTCGGGGTTTACCGAGAATTGAACGTTACATCCACCTGCAAATTGGCCAATTCCATTCATCATTTTTCTGGATAGATCACGCATTTGCTGATAAAGCGTATCTGGCAAAGTCATAGCAGGAGCTACGGTAATACTATCACCAGTATGCACACCCATCGGGTCAAAATTCTCTATGGAGCAGATAATAATAAAATTACCCTTACTGTCCCGAAGTAGTTCTAATTCGTATTCTTTCCAGCCCAGAGCACTTTGTTCTACCAGTACTTCATGTACGGGTGATGCATGAAGACCATTATTTAAAGCTTTGTCAAACTCTGCTTCTGTATGTACAAAACCACCACCAGTACCACCCAAAGTATAAGAGGGACGGATTACCAATGGGAACCCAATTTCTTGAGCAATTTCTTTTCCTTCCAAGAAAGACCTCGCGGTACGTCCTTTACAAACGTTCACTCCTAATTCAATCATCTTAAGACGGAACTTCTCTCTGTCTTCGGTAGTTTCAATGGCTTTGATATCCACCCCAATGATCTCTACATTGTGTTTTTTCCAGATTCCTGCCTTATCACAGTCGATGGCTAAGTTAAGCGCAGTTTGACCACCCATAGTCGGCAGAACAGCATCAATGGGTCTGCCTAGTTCTTTGTGTTTTTCAAGGATTTCTACAATGTACTTTTTCTCTAAAGGAAGTAGATAAACGTGATCCGCACTAATTGGATCAGTCATAATCGTAGCCGGATTGGAATTGATCAAAACAACTTCAATTCCTTCTTCACGAAGCGAACGTGCTGCTTGTGAACCTGAATAGTCAAATTCACATGCCTGACCTATGATGATTGGACCTGAACCGATAATTAGAACGGACTTGATATTCGGATTTTTGGGCACAGTATTAGATATTTGAAGAAACTATATTTTTTTTACTTTTTGAAGTTTTATCCCCTAATTGCTTCTATGACGCTAAGGGGTACGTCCAAAAATTCCACAAAGTTAATTTACATATTGGAAAAAGGAACTTTTTTTTTACGATTTTGGAATTAATTTTCAAATTTTGAAATGTGGTTGGTAGGTGCTTTCTTGTAATTTTATATACGTAAAATATTGATTATTAGTGTGTTGATGGTTTATTAGGCTACTCAAATGGAACTATGGAAGGGGCTGAGATATCGAAATCTTTTAATCTTAATGGGGTGCTTCCGTCGGCAGCAAAACGTATTTTTGAACTAGTACCGGGTATATTGGGGTAATATCCAAATCTTATTTGAAAGGTATTAAAAGTAAGATTTTCGTTTCTGAATCTAAATCCAAATCCATAACCTCGGTATAATGGGCCGTCCCATAATGACTTTACCCCATTGATAAGTCCTAGGTCCGCGAAGGCAAAATAAGCGATCCTGAATCCTAAAAAACTTTTGTCGGAGAAGAACACCGTTTCTATCCCGAGGGTTAGTTTCTTGGTACCAATAAGCTCACCACTATTAATTCCTCTTATACCTTGTTTGCCGCTAATATTCATATAATCCAAGGGGTCTCTATTAACTCCATGGGCGTATTTCAGGCTTATAAATTGGCGAAAGAAACTGTACTTAAAAGGAATAAGTCGACTAAAATAATTCAATTGACCGCTTACCACTCCTTGTTGTGCCTCGCCACTTTTATAGTAGCTTCCGTAGTTGGCCAGCAAATAGAGATAACCCAAGTTTTTTGGTAAATAGCGTCCTTTCGCAAACTGAATACCACTATAGCCACGTTCTCCAAATTCAGTAGTTTCTCTGCCAAAAGTTAAAGATAGTAGGTTTCCGACCGGCACGTCCTCTGTTCGTCCAAAGCCATAAATCAACACATCCCGTTTATAATTTCGATTAGAATAGCCTACACTCATCAGTGTGGCACTTTTATTCCAGTAAATTTTATTCAAATTGATACCTACCTCTGGTCTATCTTTAAAATCAAATTTATTGTACCGTAAAGCCACAACAAACCTCGAATTCTTATTAAAAATGCTATTTTCAAAGGGGAATTTAAAGGAACGTCCTAACCAGAAATCGTAATAGTTGAAGGCAGTTTGGAATCTTATTTGTTTTTCTGGATCCCCCAAATCACGTTTATACTCCCGAGTTCTTACCATCCCAGCATCCAGTGATCCGGCATATTTGGTCTCATTGGTCAAAAAAGGCCGAAAGAAGCGTACAGACTGCTCCTTTAAATTATTTTCATAAATGAAGCTCGCTTGTCCTGAAATAAAGGTGTTACCAATGTAAGGAACCGTGTAGATGGTTCGGAACTGGAACTTATTCAGCGTATCGGTACTATTCCAGCGAATGGCTGTTAACTGAGAATGTGTTGTTCCATTCACATTGATGTTCTCCACGCCCAGGTTAAACTTGTTATAGCTGCTTACACCACCGGCGAAGTTTAAAGACCAGGAATCCTGTATAATAACCAAGATATCGGCTTGCCAAGTTACGTCCTCTCGGGGTATTACAATGATACGGGCATCCACAATTAATCTATTCGCCCGTAATAATCGTTCATTGTCTTTTAAGGTTTGTGCTTTAATTTCCTCCCCTTCTTCAAAGAAAAGTAGGGAACGTTTTATAATTCCCTCGCGGGTATTGGTATGTAAGCTTTTACTAACAAACTTTTCCAAATTGTTACCTTGACGTGTGGTATCGTATACCGATTGTCCCAAAATGTTAAGTTGTTTGATATTAATATGCCGGATGGTCATACCTTCATAGGGCGTAAAAGGATTTGTTTCTATTTCCTTTACTTCAGAAACCTTACCACGGTTGTATACATCCCTAAAAAACAAGCGGTAAATGGTTTTGGAGAACTTTGTTTTGGACATCCGTAGTTTTAAGTTCGTATACCTAATACTATCCATATTCACTTTTGGATCAGGCAAGGTGTCAGAAACTTGGGCAGATACAGTGAAGCTAAAAAGTAAAATGAATAGCAGAACTTTGAGCATAGGCAATATTATCGCACCTTTTGAAACGGTAATTGATTAACGGTTTTAAGATACATAATAATATCATACCAGTTATAGGAAAGCGCTATTCTGCTGCATGTAAAAGTACCGAAGTCAATAAGTTCACATCATCTAATGAAGGGGTTTTAGTTTTTAAAACCTTCCCGTTTGGCTTAATAATGAGATAAGTGTCTGATTCCAAGGGGGGGATTCTAAGTTTCATTTCAGCAATTTGATTAGGGGTTGGAAACAGGTGGGTTCCTTCTAAATGCTGTACCAAAATATTTTGTTTTGCCAGAGGAATCAAATGCGAATCCAGTTCATTTTTAACTAAATGAATGAATAGAAACACTACATTCTCCGGTAAGACACTCCGTAGATAGGCTATGTTTTGAAGTTTTTGGAGATTTTCGGGATCGTTAATGCTCCATTTTACCAAATAGACTGTTTTGCCTTTATAGCTCTGTAAAACGTTATTAAGCCATTTATGTCCCTTTTCATCGGAATTGCTTATATAAATTCCATCGGTCACCTCGGATGGTTTTTCGATTGGAGCATCATAGGCCATTAATTTTTTGATTGCGACGCTGTCTTTGGTTTGAATATGTATCCTTTCACTGAGTGAGTTTAAAATATTCTCATGCTTTAATTTTTTCTTGATATGATCAAACAGAACCAACTTTTGTGTAATAGTCAGTAAGGCAGCTTGTTGTATGAGGTAATTAGCATCCAAGAAGTCGATCATTTCAGGATTTTGAATTAGGTTCGCAAGGTTATGCGCTTGTTCAAAATCAACTAAATAAAAGATCGAATCATAGTTTTTGGAATACAATTCATTCACTTTAAGGGAGTCTTCCAAACTCATTTTTTTCTTGCTACTAATTACTTCAAGCCTTTCTTTATCAGCGGATTGCAGTTGCGTAACCTGCTCTAAAATAATACCAGTCATTTTATGATAAGACACAGGAACCAACTTGACTCCATCATTTAGTTGAGTGGATTTAAAAAAGTCATTGGCATATTTCTGGTATTTTTGGGCTAATAAAACTTTTTCATAAGTTAATGGAGCGTTATAAATAATATCAGGAGTTACCTTACCCTCTGGTACTAGCTCTTTAAAACGTTCAGGTGATAACCTTTGTAAATCTTCATAAAAATCTTCCGCGTTTTCAAGATGCTTGTTAGTGTTTGAATTTATTCGTAAGCCAAAGTGCAAAAGTGTCACTGGTTTCGTATTTTTTTGAAAACTTTTTTAGTAATTCTTCCCTAAACGCTTTTCTAGTGTTTATGGCGGGCCGAGCTTTGACAATATCCAAACTCCAAAATGTATCGAAAAAGTCATCACCCCAAACTTTATGTTCGGAAAATGCTTGTTTTTCCATTTCTATATAGTCATCATAAAGATTATTTTCCAAAGCGTGCTCGCCTGAAAATTCAAATAAATCTTTTGA
>CAXBLH010000410.1:0-5282 GCA_963976315.1 uncultured Dyadobacter sp. | reverse complement strand
GAAAAGGCAATTCATGAAAGCAAAGGCCGACATCGTAAGATTGTACGGATTCCAGTCTTTCTTTAAACCAAAATAAATTGCAGAAATGGATAAAGTCAATATGATAAAATTGGGGATATTGAGTTTCCAGTTGGTGTCGAGTGCATCTTCTTTTGGAGTAGGCACATAGGGAACCTTCTTTTTTAAAATAGTGTAAACAAGTCCTGTTATAAAAACCCACCATGAGCCGATCATTAATAATCCGCCTACCATGTGAAACCCTCTTTCATCATCTTCCATAGTCCACCTTTGCACATAATGACGTATGAGCACAATGGAGATAATGAGGGGTAGTATTTCCATTCCAAATTCAAACAAATTCATTCGAATGGGACTTATATCAAAGAACAAGGCAATGACAGGAATCAAAAAATTAATGAAGTATACCAGCCCAAAAGCATAATGTAAAGGGATGACAGCATAATGTAACTTCTGTTGCCACGAAAATTTAGTAAACAATTTGGGATAGGCCGTAACTAAAAGATCGAAAACGCCTCTTGACCATTTTAATTGCTGTTGGTAGTAGGCCGATAAGTTGGAAGGTACTAAACCCCTTGCAAGTACTTGGGGTACATATTTGGATTTCCAACCTTTTGCGTGCAATTGCATGGAGGTATGCATATCTTCGGCAAGGCCAGCCGCATGTCCTCCAATGGATTCCAAAGCTGTTCTACGAAATGTACAGTTCGCACCTATTGCCTGAACAGTGCCATATTTATTCATGGTCATCATCATAGGGCCATAGAACTGATAAGTCTGTTGTGCCGCACCTTTGGCAATTAGGCTTTCTTCATGGTTTTTATAGGCTTGCACTATTTGAATAAAACCTATTTCAGGGTCATCGAAATGAGAAACTATAGGGTCCATAAAACCTGGAAAGGGTACATGGTCCGGATCCAGGATAACGCATAATTCTCCTTTTGATTGGCGTAAAGCGTTATTGATATTGCCAGCCTTCGCGTCCACTTTTAAAGTTCTGGTAACATGATGCACCCCTAAAGATTGACATAACTCACGAAGATAGGGATCGTCCCCTTCGTCACATAAATAGGTTTCATGGGGATACGTAATTGCCTGAATGGCATGTAAGGTCTCAGTAATCATTTCCAATGGCTCCCCTGGACAAAATGTGGTGAAAATATCCACGGTGTATTGCCGAGTGGCTACTGGCGTTTCGGGAACAGTAATATAAAAATAATGACACCATTCGTGCAATACTTTAAGGCAGCTAAATCCAAATGCTGTTAATAGCATGCCGTATAAAAAAGGGTTGCCTTTGGTAGATTCGAAGAATAGTGCTTTTATAAAAAATGACATCGCAATGATGCCGAGAAGAATCATCAACCGAAGTGTGAAATATTCTAATGGAGTTGGTTGTTTTACTTTTAATATTTTTTTCATTGCGTATCAACGACATAAAACGGAGTATTGCAGGTCGCAACAGTTCCATTTTTATTATATACAGTGGCAAATAATCGATACGGCCCTTCCTCAGGAGGTGATTTAAAATCTATAATAAGAGCGGTATCGCTTGAAGTGGTGATATTGGTAAGGGGTGTAGTTTTGGCGACCAATCTTATATTGTTTTTAACATACCAGTCTTCACGAAATATTTGCCATTCTATGGTTTGTATACTATCCGCTTTTTCATTAAGAAGGAGTTGTGCATCCATCTTTGTGTTGGGATCTATAAAAATGTTATCTCTGGCACCCTTATTATTAAGGAGCATGTATTTTAGGTTGGGGTACGCTCCATAGGATTTGCTGGATTTCCAGATCTTGGCCATGGTAGCAACTGCTTCGGTGGGAGCACCATTTTTATCCAACATACTAAACCAAGTATGGGTTGTTTCCTGTTTACTTCCCCAAAAAAACACGGTGGATCCCAGAAACCGCGGGTTGTCGAATGGCATATCATTTTCATAGCGTAACCGGTATAGTTCTGCTTTTTTTGTGCTTGTATCTTCAATAAGAGCCCCCCATGCTGTTTGGCTTTTACCAGGCCAAGGTCCATTGATACCCCATTCTAGCACCATGAATGGACCGTCCCAAAACCACGCAAAATCCTCTAAATTTTTTCGCAAAAGAGGGAGTCTGCCATAAATATTAAATGAAATGATATCAACGTCACATTTGAATTGTAAATTGAAAATATACTTTTCGTTGAAATTAAGCAGTGCAGTAGTTACAGGATGACCAGGGTCTTTTTCATGAATCATATCTGTTATTTTATTAAAAGCACTGTAAAATTGGTGGTAGGAGGGCTTGTGAGGAAAATCAAGCTCGTTTCCAAGACACCACATCAATAAGGCAGGATGGTCCTTGTATTTTAAAACAGTTTCTTCAAAAGCCTCATATTGTTCATCTATACTTTTTTTGTCTGCGTAGAAAGTCTTGATATCGCTATTGACGAAGGGTAAACCTACAATGACTGAAATTCCATACCGCTGAGCACTATCCAGTATGGCCTGCAGGTTTGTGGCATCCCAAACGCGCAAGGTATTCCCTCCACAATCACTTAACTGTTTAAAATTAGAAATCCCTCCAGCGCCTTTTACTTCGAACAATTCTCCGTTCTTGTAAAGGGAATATTTCCCGTTGGATTTCTGGATGCTTACTCCCTTGTTACTACTGTTATTTTCCTTTGATGTACAAGTTATTAAAATGATAGTGAGTAATAAAACTACTACAAATGCGCTTATACTGAGAAGATTACTTTTTAAAACCACAATACAATTTCTATAATTTATTTAACTTCTGGTTTGCCTATTTTCATGTTTATGCAGATTTCGTCCAAGATAACAATATACTAATTAATTGTATGTAGACATCCAAGTATTTATAAGTGATATTTTAATTATTTTCACAATATATTAAGATTTTAAATAGGATATTTTCCAATTTTTAGATGAAAATCTGTTACCTCTATTTCTGGTAAATAAAGTGAGTTAATTTCCCTAAGTGGTAATATTAGTGTTGCTAAAAAAATGTATTTGTTAAAACCACTCTCAATACAATTTGCGGACAGAAAGAATTCGTTAATTGACATATTACTGATTTTTTAGTAACTAGTCAATCATTATTAAAACTTAGAATGATTAATAACCTATACGAAACTTCGCTGGGATTACTCACTGATTTGTATCAATTGACGATGGCCTATGGATATTGGAAATCTGGCAAGTCGGAGCAGGAGGCCGTTTTTAATTTATATTTCCGAAAGCACCCCTTTCAAGGTGGGTTCACTGTTGCTTGTGGCTTGGGTAGCGTTATTGACTATATCCGAGATTATCAGTTCGACGAGCAGGATTTAGCTTATCTGGCCTCACTTACTGGCAATGATGGAGAAGTGTTATTTGAAAGTGCTTTTCTGGAATATTTGGGAACCATGAAGTTAGAGGTAAGCATTGATGCGGTTCCAGAAGGTACGGTGGTGTTCCCCAATGAGCCCTTACTGAAAATCCAAGGGCCTATTTTGCAATGTCAATTACTTGAGACCCCTCTTCTGAACCTGATTAATTTTCAAACGTTAATCGCTACAAAGGCTGCTAGAATGAGATTGGTGGCCCAAAACGATTCCTTGCTGGAATTTGGATTACGAAGAGCTCAGGGGCCTGATGGCGGCATGACGGCTAGTCGTGCGGCTTATATTGGAGGGGTAGATGCTACTTCCAATGTTTTGGCTGGAAAATTATATGGGATTCCTGTAAAAGGAACACATGCACACAGCTGGGTAATGTCCTTCGATTCGGAATTGGAAGCCTTTGAAAGTTATGCCCGTTATATGCCCAACAATGTTACTTTGCTTGTTGATACCTATGATACAATAGAAGGCGTAAAGAAAGCCATCATTGTGGGGAATCAGTTAAGGAGTAAGGGTTATGAATTGGGCGGGATTCGACTGGATTCTGGCGATTTGGCATATTTGAGTATTGCCGCAAGAAAATTGTTAGATGATGCTGGTTTTACTGAGACTAATATTGTTGCAAGTAACGATCTGGATGAGTACATTATGGATAGTTTGAAAATACAGGGTGCCCAAATTAACGTATGGGGCATTGGTACCAAACTCGTTACTGCTTTTGACCAACCCGCACTTGGAGGAGTTTATAAATTAGCGGCACTAAAAAATGAAGCGGGTACCTGGGATTATAAAATAAAACTATCCGAACAGGCCATAAAGGTTTCGACCCCAGGTATACAACAAGTGAGGCGTTACAAACAAGAGGGTGGCTTTGTGGCCGATATGATATTTGATGTGGTACACTCCCTAAAAACCGACATTAAAATGATAGATCCTTATGATTTCACCAGAAACCGAACCTTTAGCAAGGATATGGATTATGAAGATTTGTTGGTGCCAGTATTTGACCGCGGTATTCTGGTTTACCAATTACCCTCTATTCATGAAAGCAAAATACGTGTGCAAAACCAACTGAAAAGTTTACATAGTGGTATAAAACGTTTTGTGAATCCACATACTTATCCGGTGGGCTTGGAAAATACTTTGTTTGATATAAAAACGGAATTGATAATTAAATCGCGCTAAGCTTAAAATATAGCCATGAATACCAACGCTGTCCCTAACCCTGCAATATTGAAAGAGTTACTGGTATACAAAATGCCTTATGGGAAATACAAGGACACCTTGCTCATCGAACTGCCGGTGAGCTATCTCGAATGGTTTGAACGCAAAGGTTTTCCGGAGGGTAAACTGGGGATGTTAATGAGTACGATGTATGAAATAAGACTAAATGACCTGATGTTTTTGATCTACGGTTTGCAGAAACGAATGCATTGAAAAGCAAAAAACCTTTCCAGTTTAGATTGGAAAGGTTTTTTGCTATAAAAGAATTGAGTATTAATTATTTCTTTTCAGGCATCAAAACCATTTTAATGTAATTATTATCATTAAAATATTGATTTGCTGCTGCCTTTGAACTACTTACCGTTACCGATTTGAGTAATTCATCCTGATGGAATATTTCATCCAAATCGTCCCCAATAAACGTGTTGGAATCAATGTAATTGAGCCAGAAATTGTTTGTTTTTGTAGCTACTTCCAATTTACGATTGGTCTCCGCTACAAACTTTTCAATGTCTTGTGGATCAGCTCCATTTTCTTTTATTTTTTTGATTTCTTCCAAGGTTCTTGTTACTAACTTATCAACATTCTCCGGCCCACAGCCAAAGCTCACCATGAAACGGTAATGTCCAGATGGGATTTTATCAACACTTTTGGA
>CAXBLH010000409.1:0-5282 GCA_963976315.1 uncultured Dyadobacter sp. | reverse complement strand
ATGCTGGATATCATCCGTCAGTCGATACAAGGGATGACCGTTTTTGGGTCTAAAAAGAATCGCATCATACTTTTCAAAGCCTTCGGTATTGGCAGGACCGCCTAGGTAGCCATTATTACCATAGACTGGAAAAATACTGGGGTATTGAACTGCCCACTCCACTATACGTTCATAAGGCTCATTTTCGTGATCAAAACTCAGGTTAAACATCCCGCCTACCTGCAGCCACTTTTTTACTTGGGTATTCACTTTAACATTAAATGTGAATTTATTATAATCAGAATTGATAACGATCCCTTTTTGCTTTACGTAACCTCCAGAAACCATGAAATTGGTCTTGCTATTCCCGCCCGTAACGTTCAACTCTAATTTTTGCATCGGTGCAGTTCTAAAAATCACATCCTGCCAATCCGTGTCTACCAATGTATTAGGATTATCCAGCTGCGTAGGCCAAGTATATTTAATTTTGTCGATTGGATTTTGTAGTCCAAAGGAATAATTGAGATTAAACTTGGTTTTACCTTCCTTACCACTTTTGGTAGAAATAAGAATCACTCCATTAGCTCCACGAGAACCATAAATAGCGGCTGAGGACGCATCTTTCAAAACTTCCATAGATTCAATATCACCGGGACTCAAGAGGTTTAAGTCATAATTTGGAATGGGCATTCCATCAATCACTATCAAGGGAGAGCTACTGGCAGATACCGAATTAATCCCACGTATCTGGATAGTAGAAGACGTACCGGGCCGGCCGTTACTACTGATGACCTGAACCCCGGGAATTTTGCCATACAACGCTTGTCCTGCTTCAACGATAGGACGACTGGTTATCTCCTGATCCATCTTTACAGATCCAACAGATCCTGTAATGTCACTTTTTTTCTGGGTACCATAGCCCACCACGACCACTTCTGATAAGGCTTTACTTTCTGGTAAAAGCTGTATCATCAGTTCACTTTGATTCCCAATTTCAATTTCTTTTTGAAGATAACCCACAAAACTAAAGACCAAAACTCCGTTTCTGTCCGGGACATTAAATTTGAATGCACCATTAACATCTGTGGCAGTACCACGCTGAGTTCCTTTTAAAATGATGCTAACCCCTGGCAAACTTTCCCCTTTTTCGTCGGTAACGGTTCCAGTGATAGCAATTTCTTGCAGTTCCGTCAACACACTGGTTTTAGGCTGTAATAAGCCTTTTTCATGGTTTTTTTTCTTGCTAATTATAATATAATTGCCAGAAATTTGATACTGGGCTTGCAATGGATCTAAAAGCCGCACCAGCACTTCGGATAATGGTTCTTTATTACTTGAAAAATTGATCCTGCTATGGTTATTCAAAATTTCAGGTACATAAGAAAATTTAATTTGAGCTTCCTTCTCTATTTGAGTAAGTATTTCACTCACCTGTTTATTCCTTACATGGATAGTGATTTCCTTCTTCAGCAGATCCTGCGCTGCAAGCGTTTCCGGTAAGGCCAATGTGACCACCGAATACAGTAATATAATGGGTACACACAGTAATTTCATAATTAATGTGGGTTTAAGAATTAGGTACAATGATTTTTTCATATTTTTGGCATTGTTTATTTTTTGTTTATACATGAAAATGGGCAATACAGTCCCGTATCAGCTCTTGTGAGTCGATGGCGAATTATGGGCACATAATTTTCGGGAAACTTTGAGTCGGGTGTGCTGATACACATCCGACTTTTTAAAAGAAGTATGTTGTTTTTTACATAGGCTTACTATTTAAGTTTTTAAAGTTTCTAATTACAATTACCTCCGGAAATAATGATATCCGACCCTATTACATTGTAAGTAGCCCCAATCGTTTGACAGATAATGTCCAACTTCCGGAACAAGGGCTCATTTCCTAATGGAACAGTTACACTACAGTTTTCAAAATGGTCCTTCTCGAAAAGAATTGATACACCATAGGATTCTCCCAATTTTTGAAAAACTTCATCGGTACTTACATTTTTAAAAGTAAAGTCGTTGGGTTCATCGGTTTTAGAAATTACAATTGGGTTGGAAACTAGCCCTTTCAATAATACTTTTGTTAATGGATTAAATTCAATTTTTTGATTGGGTGTCAATACTAAATTTGGATTTCCAACGCCTTTCTTTTTAAATTCGTCGAGCGTCAAAACCATTACTTTTCCACTTTCTACCTCCACGGTACTATGGGTCTTAAGATGCAGGGTATTCACTGTAAAACTAGTGCCAAGTACCTTCACTATTAGGTGCTTTGAAAAAACTGTAAATGGGCGCAAACTGTCTTTTTGTATATCAAAATAACCTTTACCGGAAAGATAAGCCGACCGCTCACTGGCACCAAAGTTCTCTTTATACTTAATAGAGCTATTGGGAAACAACTTGACGATGCTTCCATCGTTCAATTTTATTTCCATGATTTCAGCAGTATTATTGACTCTTTCAATCGGCAATTCACCCTTTATTTTTCCAAGTAATTCAGAACTTTCTATTTGGTTTTTACCTAGGAACATCCAGCTTACCACTCCAATCACCAACAGGACAGACGCTGCCAGCATCCATTGGTACCGCACCCAATAGTTGTCATTCCATGTAGCATCGGACTTTTCATGCTTTTCAAAATTTATACGTTGTTTCGTCGATTCCAGAGACCTGTTCTTTTGATCTCTCAAGGGTTTTTCTTGTACTTCTTCCACCGCAATTAAAAAAGATTTTGCAATCGTAAATGATTGAAAAACCTCAGGGTTTTCCTGTAATGCTTCCCTAAGCTCGATATCATCCACCTCAGCAGCATTCGCCCAGTCACGAAAACGCTTATCGTTCAGACAATCTTCGATTGTATAGCTTTTATACTTGTTCAATGGAATTCTTATTGGTTATGGTATTATGTGTATACAAAGTAGAATTTTGTGGCTATGACTCACTGGAAAGTAAATTATTTCTGAAAAAAATATTAAAAATCTTACAAAAATACAGTAACCAGCTATATTTCAATGATTTACAAATATATTATAGTATCAAAAAAATAATTACTTTATCCCGAGTTTTTTAATAATGCTATCGGATTTCGGCCGTCAAATTCTACAGCAACACGATTTTGGAGCAGATAAGCAATTTGTGTTTTTTTTTAAAACACACCTAAAAAATCCGTAATGAGAGGGTTTAGTGGAGACTAAAAACTCACTTCAGCCCATTGGAGCGTAAGCAGTAATTTAAGAAGAGGTCTTAGATTGGGAATGTTTTTCTTTAACAAAACCAGGGCTTTATAAAGCGTATTACGAACCGTTTTTTCAGAGATATTCATGATTTCTGAAATCTCGCTTACACTAAAATTATCGTAATAGCGCAGCGAAATGGCTTCTAGCTGGCGCTTATGCAGTTGCCCAAGAAAGTGTTTCAGTTTTTCAACCATTAACTCTTCTTGGCCAGGACCCAAAATACCATTAAAGTCCATATCTCCAAAATCAAGTGTAGAGATATATTCAAAACTGGCTAGTCCAATTCGTTCATTTTCAATAGTACTTTTGTGGATACTTCTACGCAAACATCTAAAAAGATAGAATTTAATGTTATCGGTATCCGAAAGGTTCATTTTGGTTTTCCAAAGCTGAAAAAACAAATCTTGAATGGCATCTTCCACCAAAGTAGGATCGCCGATAAACTTTTTACCGTAGGAATATAGTGAGTCATAATTACTTAAATAGATTTTACTAAACGCTGCTTCGTCCCCAGACTTAAAGGACTGCCACAGCATCAGGTCGTTTTCTATATAAAGTTTTGGTTTCACAGGGGCTATTTACATTTCTAATACCCCAAAAATAGTTTCAAAATTTGAAAATAGATCACTTACGAAGGATAAAATTGAATTTTTTGCAGGCAACGGTGATAATAATACTTTTAGAATTACAACTCACTCCATTTAATTAACCACCAATTCTGGACGTTTTCCAAGTTGCCACATTAAAATCCCACCAGTAATAAACATCCATATCGAATAAGCTGCAGTTGGAATCCCCATTTCAACATTATTTAATATGGTCGTGGCTATTACGAAGGCTAATGTTCCATTTTGTATACCACATTCTACTGTAATAGAAATAGCATTCTTTAAGTCCAGGTTAAAAAGCTTAGCCGAAATATAACCCAGTCCCATAGTAACTATATTCAAGATCAAGGCCACCAAACCCACCTCTTTCATAGCAGTACCAATTAAATTGTAATTTGCCGCTAATACCGCAATAAAAACGAGTATAAAAATCACAGTCGAAGCAATACGCATTGGCTTTTCCATACTATCGGAAAACCGTGATTTGTATTTACGGATGAGCATTCCTATAGAAATTGGGATCACTGTAATGACCATTATTTGAAGGATAGTATCGACAATGGGTAACTGAATGGCCACGCTGGTTCCAGCACCGAAATACGCCAAAGCGTAAGACAAGATAAAAGGAATCATAAATATACTCACCATACTAGCAATAGCAGTTAGCGTAACTGATAAGGCAATATTCCCTTTACAAACTTGTGTGATCAAATTACTAGTGGGGCCACCCGGACAAGTAGCTAATATCATTAAACCAACTGCCATAACTGGCGTTAAGTCAAAAACTATGGCCAGCGAAAACCCAATAAGTGGCAAAAAAATAAGTTGATTGACCAACCCAATTATCACTGCTCTCGGGAATTTTATAATTCTAGTAAAATCAGCGGGAACCAAGGTCATCCCCATCCCCAGCATAATAATAGCCAGCGATAAAGGCAAAAATACTTTACTTATCATTTCGGCAGCAGTCATAACGTCGTTAATTAGTGATTATCCTTGGTGGGCGTATATAAGTTCGATATCCATAATTTGGGCATTTTGTACTTGTCGTATAAAATTATAGATAAAACTAAGCCCACCAAAATAAAGGTTACAAAAACCAATTAATTTTCCATTAAGCCCTTTCAAGGATCTGTAATAAGGCGTCTATGGGATCCAAAAAATGAAATGGATGGTTCGATACCTACGGCATCGTGATGCGTTAATTGCAATTTCTTTTTCTATAAACGTTTTATCCCGCTGGGATAAGGTTCCAATGTATTGGATTGCAATTTGAAATTATTCCGATCAATAGAAGGACTTGAAAATGATGTCGGCGGCATCAAACGTTTATAGGAAATCATCAAAGACGTATTCCCTCCCGCTGGGATAAGGTTCCAAATGAAAATGCAATTTGAAATCATCCCGATCAATAGAAGGTTTGAAAATGATGCCAGAGGCATCAAATGTTTATAGA
>CAXBLH010000408.1:0-5305 GCA_963976315.1 uncultured Dyadobacter sp. | reverse complement strand
GAAGACATTATTTACCACGCGGATATAACCCTTACCCCCATCATTAATGCTGAAGATGGTAAGAGTTACGTTTTTTACAATTCTCATGACATCTCCAAAGTAATGGAAGCCATGAAACTGTTGCAGGAAAGTGAGCAACGTTTTGCTTTGGCTGTTCAGGCCTCAAATGCTGGCATTTGGGATTGGAACGATATTAACCAAGATAATTTTTGGGTTTCTGATAGAATTTATGAGATTTTAGGCTATAAACCAGGTGAAGTAGAAGTCCTATTTTCAAAATGGAAGCACTGGATTCACCCCCATGACTCCAAAAAGGTTCGAAAGCTTCTTAGCAAATATTTGAAAAGTGAGAGCCCTTACGAAATGGAATTTCGTGTGATCAAGAAAAATGGTGACTATGTCTGGATATTTATAAGAGGAGTATCCGTTTTGGGTGAAAAAGGAAAAACCATACGAACCGTGGGTTCTGTTTCCGATATCACCGATAGAAAAGAAGCACAATTATCATTAAAGCACAAAACCGAAGAGGTTGAAGCACAAAATAAAAAGTTATTTCAAGCCAATCAAGAATTAATAAGCACTAAAGAGAAGGCGGAAGAAAGCGACCGTTTAAAATCTGCTTTTCTGGCCAATATGAGCCACGAGATAAGAACCCCTATGAATGGAATTCTTGGCTTTGCGAGGCTTTTAAAAGACCCAAACCTTACAGGAGATGAACAGAATAACTACCTTAAAATTATAGAAAAAGCGGGGCAACGCATGCTCAGTATCATAAACGATATTATAAGTATTTCCAAAATAGAATCTGGAGAACGGCATATCACTTGCACAAATACAAATATATTTAGTCAGGTGGAGTTCGTTTACAAATTACTAAACCCTGAGGCCAAAGACAAAAACATACGGCTTTCTATCGTAGAAAGCGATTTGGATAAAGATCTAGTTATAAAAACCGATGAAGAAAAACTTTATGCTATTCTCGTCAATCTAGTAAAAAATGCCATTAAATACACCCAAAGTGGTGAAATTGTCATAGGGTATCGTAAAAAAGGAGCTTTTTTGGAATTTTTCGTAAAAGACACCGGAGTTGGTATTGCCAAAGATAGACAAGATTCCATATTCCAGCGTTTCATTCAGGCTGATGTACAGAATATCATGGCCAGACAAGGTGCAGGATTGGGGCTGGCTATATCGAAGGCCTTTTGTGAAATGCTTGGTGGAAAAATGGGGTTGGAAAGTACAGAAGGCGTTGGCAGTACTTTTTATTTCACAATCCCCTATCAAGTTGAAAATAAGGAAACAACGGTGCTGGAAAAAGCCATGATAGCTCCCTCTGAAGAAACTGAAATTGGAAAATTAAAAGTTCTCATTGCCGAAGATGATCTAATATGCGCTATGATGCTTTCTAAAGTAATGGAAAAATATAGTCATGAAATAATTAAAGCTAAAACTGGCGTAGAAGCCGTGGATATTTTTCTTGAAAATCCAGATGTAGATTTAGTTTTAATGGATATTCAGATGCCTGTGATGAACGGGTATATAGCTACCACCAAAATAAGGCATTATGATAAGGATGTTATTATCATTGCTCAAACTGCATACGTCCTTTCGGGAGATAAAGAAAAAGCCTTAGCAGCAGGCTGTAACGATTATATTTCAAAACCAATAAACCGGGCAGAACTAGACACTTTACTTCAAAAATATTTTAAGAAAAGTAACTTGGATCGGTAAAGTATAGGCATTATAATTTATACCATCCGATACCAATAATAAACAACAAGAAAATTGCTATGAAAATTAAGATGAACCCATTTATTTCAAAATTAGTAATACTTATTATTTTTTGTATAACCGTATATCAGCCTCCTATTGCCAATGCGCAAAACAGACCCAATATAATTATTTTCTTTACGGATGATCAAGGATATGCCGATTTAGGATGCTATGGTGCAGAAGGTTTTCAGACACCCCACATTGATCGTTTGGCTTCTGAAGGGATTCGTTTTACAAATTTTTATGTTCCTGCAACGGTTTGTACGCCTTCCAGAGCTGGTCTTTTAACAGGTCGTTATCCTAAAAGATACAATTTGCATGAAGCGGTGCTTTTTCCTTATACAGAAGGTGGGCTTTCTTTGGACGAATATACGATGGCAGAAATGTTAAAGGATAATGGTTATTCCACTTCCATTATCGGAAAATGGCATTTGGGGCATCATGAGGCATATATGCCCAACAATCAAGGTTTCGATCAGTTTTATGGTGTGCCCTATTCCAATGATATGGATAATCACTATTATAAAAATATTGATTTTCAATCACCCCCTCTTCCATTTTATCGAAACAAAAAATTAATTGAAAGCGGTCCTGACCAAGACTACCTCACCAAAAGGTATACTGAAGAGGCCGTAAATCAAATAAAAAATAGAAGTGAGAAACCCTTTTTCATGTACGTTGCTCAAAATATGCCACATACTCCGTTACACGCTTCACCTGCATTTCAAGGTAAAAGTAAAAAAGGATTATATGGTGATGTTATTATGGAATTGGATTGGAGTGTAGGAGAAGTCGTAAAAACGCTGAAAGAACAAAATATCTACGAAAATACAATTTTCATTTCTGACAATGGACCGCAAATTGGATCTGCAAAACCGCTAAGAGGTAAAAAAGCTGAAACATGGGACGGTGGTGAGCGTGTGCCGGCAATAGTGGTCTGGCCAAGCAAAATCCCAAAAGGGATAGTAAGTAATGATTTTACATCCACTTTGGACTTATTCCCAACACTTGCAAAAATAGCAAACTCAAAGGTTCCTGATCATTTAAAATTGGATGGGTTGGATATTAGTGATTATCTTTTGCACCCTAAATCTACCAAATTACCAGAGCGTCCATTTTATTATTTTGCCCGAAATGGGGAAATGGAAGCCGTCAGAATGGGAAAATGGAAGCTTCATATTAAAAAATCAATTGGGTGGAATTTAGATAAAAATGGTGTTTTCCCTATTTCGCTATATAATCTAGACGCAGACATGGGTGAAAAAAATAATGTGGTAGAGGAATTTCCTAAGGTGGTTGAGAAATTAGCAAACATCATGAAAGAATTTGAAACTGAATTCTAATACCACTATGTGCTAAATTTAAAGGCTAGTTCTTGCTTCCTTCCCATTTCATCTCGGATCTCTTACTGGGTTTATATTTAGTAAATTACTTGCTTAAACATGCTAGCAAACTATGATAAAAGACATTCCACCTATCACATTTAATCCAGCCTCCTCAGATAATTTTGGTTTGGAAATTGTTCCGCTGGAAGAAATCGCTAAAAATAAAAACAAACACCAACACCATCCTGAATTACCGCACCAACTAAAGTTTTATTCTCTCATTTTTTTTACAGAAGGATCAGGAAGACATTTTATCGATTTCAACTGGTTTCCTGTACAAAAGAACAGTTTGGTTTATCTCACCAAAGACCAAATCAATGCATTTGAATTTTCAGACGAATTAAAAGGTTACTGTATCCTATTTACCGAAGAATATTTCGTTAATAGTTTTTCTAATTTAACAGATGACTTTGTTTTTAAACTTTTAAACCCTGAGTTGTTTTCACCCATCCTTCAAATACCTGAAAATTCGGATTTTATTACTTATTTTAAGTTGCTACTCAAGGAGTATAAAAATTTTAATTCTTTTAATCACCAAATTATTATCAATTCTCTACTGACCATTTTAATTTCAAAAGCAGAGAATGTAAAGAAAGATACAACCTACTATAATTCAGATTCTTCCCAAGTTGCTCTTTATCAAAACTACATTTCCCTCATCGAGAAAAATCTATCCAAAAGCAGAAGTGCAAATTTTTACGCCAACGAACTGGCTGTAAGCTACAAGCATCTCAATACCGTTTGCAAGGAATTAATTAATAAAACCGCCAAAAATGTGATTGATGATTTTGTAATTCTTCAAGCAAAAAGAAACTTAATAAATTCAACAACTAATAGTGCTGAATTAGCCTATAGTTTAGGATTTGAAGACCCGACAAACTTTACTAAGTATTTCAAGAAAAACACAGGTTTAACCCCAAAATCCTTTATAAAATCATTTACAAAAGGATAATGGTTCAACTTTAACCATTTTAACACCCGTTTTTATCTTTTCTATAAGTGGTAGTTGTTTCACCTTTGTATCACAATTAAAACAAAGAAAATGAAACAGATAATTACAACGGTTGCAGTGGCTCTTTTAATGATTTCATGCAACGCCCAAGACAAAAAAATAATAGATGAAATGGAAACAAAATCGACGTTAACAAATGAAGAAAAAGCAGTAGCATTAATCACAAGTTTAGAAACTGGCGACCAGTCCGCTATTGCGTACCTCCACCCTACCAATTACAAACAGCACAATCTTGCCGTTGCTGATGGATTAGAAGGTTTTAGCGAAGTGTTGCACCATGCTCCTGAAGGAGGCTTTAAGGCAAAGGTAGTTCGCTCTTTTCAGGATGGTGATTATGCCATCACGCATACCGTTTATGACTTTTTTGGGCCTAAAATTGGTTTTGACATCTTCAAATTTGAAAATGGGCAAATTATCGAACATTGGGATAATTTTTCGGATTTAGCGACTGCTAACCCCAGCGGAAGAACACAAACAGATGGTGTAACCATAGTTACAGATTTAGATAAAACCACGCAAAACAAAGCTTTGGTAAAAGATTTTATCAATACCGTTTTAATCAAAGGTGAGTTTGACAAAATGCACCAATATTTTGACGGTGACCACTACCTTCAACACAACGCAATGATCGGTGATGGTGTTTCTGGTTTGGGAAAAGCTTTGGAAGAAATGGCAACACAAGGTATAACCATGGTGTTCAATGAAAATCATTTGGTGCTAGGGGAAGGCAATTTTGTTTTAGCCGTAAGTGAAGGAACATTTGCCGGAAAACCTACCTCTTTCTACGATTTGTTCAGAATAGAAAATGGAAAGATTGCCGAACACTGGGATACAATTGAAACTATTTTGCCCGAAGCGGATAGAAAGAATAATAACGGAAAATTTAATTTTTAAAATCAACCTTAAAGTCAAAAAAAATGAAAACAAAATTCATCTTATTCATTTGTATGGCAGTATTCAGTTTTGGCCATAGTTTTGCTCAAAATAACCCTACAAACGAAAATAAATTTCAATTTGGAGAAGAAGAACACCTTTTAGATGGTTACTCCTTAAACTTCCAGTATCAAGACGGAAAAGCAATTCACATGGAATTTAACAATGGAAAAGCCCAATATGAATGGATTGTGGGGCCCGG
>CAXBLH010000407.1:0-5328 GCA_963976315.1 uncultured Dyadobacter sp. | reverse complement strand
AGGATATAGCCCATTTTTTTATCGGCATTTGATTTTGCATCTGATTCTGCTGTCTTAATTTTTTTTATGGGTACCTCTCCACACCCTTGCAGGTATTTCTTACTCCCAATTTTAAAAACAATAAGTCCTAGTAACATCCCGACGGCTGCGGCACCGAAACCCATGTGCCAGTTGATTTTTTGTCCCAAATATCCCACGATCGTAATACCTAGTACCGAACCTAGATTGATGCCCATGTAAAAAATGGAGAAGGCGGCATCTCTGCTGGCACCCCCTTGCGGGTATAGCTCACCGACCACCGAGCTAATATTTGGTTTTAACAGACCGGTTCCTAAAGCAACTGTTGCAAGTCCTAGGAAGAATATGGCGGAGCCTCCCGGTATGGCCAGGATGATATGGCCTATCATAATGATAATACCCCCATACCAAATGGATTTTTTCTGACCTAAAACATTGTCGGCTATCCAGCCGCCAGGTAACGATAGAAGATAAACGGATGCTGTATAAAGTCCATAAATGGCTGCTCCTTCGGCAGCATCAAGTCCCATTCCGCCCCGAACATTATCTATCAGGAAAAGTAATAAAATTGCACGCATTCCATAGTAGCTGAAACGCTCCCACATCTCGGCGAAAAACAGTACATAGAGGCCTCGTGGGTGTTTAGTCTTGACAGTAGCAGTCATTTATTCAAGGGGTGTTAGGTTGAAAAGTGTTTATGTAGATATCAGGATTATGACTGCAATATAGACAATATGGGTAAATATTTATTAATCTCAACAAGTAAAGTGCCCGAACGCGATGGGTCAGAAACGAAAAAAACCAACGGAATTAAATCCCGTTGGTTTTTTAGTTTCTTTCAATTTCTTAATAGCTTCCTCCAGCTCCTCCGCCTCCGAAACTACCCCCGCCAAATCCGCCAAATCCGCCTCCGCCACCACCTCCCCAGTTTCCGGAATAACTACCTCCACTAGAATGTGTGCTGTACGGCCATAGTATTGGCCCTCCGGAGTTTCTATATCCTCCTCCTCGTCCTCCGTTATTTCCTTTGTTGCGGGCTATTATTATCAGGAAAATGATAAAGATTACAAAGAAGATTAGTAAGGGAGAATTTGATTTTTCGTCACTTTGCTTTTCATCTGCTTTATACTCACCCGTGGCATATTTAAAAATGGTGTCTATCCCTCGATCCAGTCCACGGTAATACATCCCATTTTTAAACTCAGGGGTTATAACTTGTGAAATAATTCGTTTAGCAATGGCATCAGGTATTGCTCCCTCTAGCCCATATCCTGTACTTATAAATATTTTTCGGTCGTCGGATGCCCAAAGAATTACAATTCCATTATCCTTGTCTTTTTGCCCCACTTGCCATTCCCGTCCAATTTTTAATGCGTAATCAGCCATGGCATAATCGCCAGTCGTTTTTACAACCACTATAACAATTTGAGAAGAGGTGGAATCATTATAGGCAACGAGTTTTTGCTCTAATTGAGCTTCCTCGGTTGCATTTAACTGATTGGCAAAATCGTTGACTAACCTAGGTGGATCCGGTCGGGCAGGAATGTCCTGTGCACGAATACTGAAAAAAATGAATAAGAAAAATAGAGTTAAACCGCTAAACTTTTTCATAATATTTTAACCAAACGAAATATCATCTGGGAGTTCATTTATATCATCTGACTGATAGGGGAAATGTTTTTTTAACTGGATTCCTGCTTCTTGAATGCCATAACTCAGCCCAAGGGCGATTTCATTTTTTGCGAAATAGGTCCGAAGCAGCTCTTTAGTACTGTTCCAAAAGGAATCCTTTACTTTATCATGAATACCAATATCTCCAAGTACTGCAAATTTTCGATCCTCGTGAGCGAGGTAAAACAGAACAGCGTTTCGCTGTTCTGTTTCGTGCATTTTCAGTAACTCAAAAACTTCAACAGCCCTGTCCATTGCGTTTGCCGTACAGTTTTTTTCGATGTGAACTTTTATCTCCCCAGAGGTTTGAAGTTCAGCTTGCTGTATTGCATCCACAACAATCTTTTGATCAGATTCCGATAAAAAGTGTTTTTCAGTTGGCATAAAACGTTGAATTTTAAAAGGTGTCCCTGAATTATATATTACTAAAACTGTACCGAAGGCGCATTCTCTGAACCTGCTGCGGCAGTAAAATAACCTTTTTGTGCAAAACCGAATACTCCCGCAAATAAATTAGTTGGGAAAGTACGAACTTCCTGATTGTAGTCTTTTACCACTGCGTTGAAGTCGTTACGCGCCACTGTAATTCTATTCTCGGTTCCTTCTAATTGTGCCTGAAGTTCCAAGAAATTCTGATTTGCTTTAAGATCAGGGTATTTTTCAACGGTTACAAGTAATCGTGAAAGTGCTCCACTCAGCTGATCCTGGGCACCCTGAAATTTAGCGATGTTTTCTGGTGTTAAGGCATCAGCAGAAATAGTGGTTTGAGTGGCTTTTGATCTAGCCTCAATAACTCCTGTAAGTGTGGATTTTTCAAATTCCGCGGCTCCTTTTACAGTGTTTACCAAATTGGGTATTAAGTCGGCACGTCGTTGGTATTGACTTTCCACTTTTGCCCATGATTCTTTTACGGTTTCGTCCTTTTGAACCATCCCGTTATATTTTCCGCATCCTACAAAGCCAAAGATTAAGACGATGGCTATTACAGCAATAAGACCTTTTGACATTTCTTTGTTTTATTTAGTTAATTTATTGGTTAAAGTTCTTCAAATCTATTGATTTTTCGATAAAGATATACATAATCGGTTCGGTAGTACTTTACAACTACTTCTAAGTAGGATAAAGGGAGCCTATGAAGGTTTATATATTTCCTACACGAGCTACTTCATTCCATCGCCCCCAACTAATAGCAACATCATAATCCATAACTCTGCTTTCAAAATAGGTAGCACCCCAAGTCCAGTCAATATGTAACTCGTCTACCAGATAGTAAGCGGCCTGGTATCGCTCTTGGATGCTGGGATAGCCACTTTTATTTAGCTTTTTCATGATTGCATTTACTTCGGGGTTTTCAGTTTGTCCGATTTTCCAATCTTCAAAAAGTTTAATATCATTTTCCCACTTAATTTCGAATTGATGTTTTATACCACTTGGTTTAAACAACCGTGGACCGTATTTCAATAATGTAAATTGGGAATAATCGCGCAGATGTAGGTTAACAATACAAGTGGATTTTTTACTTACAGAATCGTCAATATGAAGTAGTTTATGATAGATTTGGCGCGGAGATAGACACCCTATAGACAACCATATTGATAAATTTGAATCGGTAATAGGGTCTTGTGAATGGTCGTATATGCCTTCTGTTAAATCCTTTACAAACTCTTCAAGCTGCTGATTGGCAGTAGCCTCTCCTCCTTCCAAAGTGCTATTTAGGGGTTCCGCAGAGATACTCGACGGGTCGATGCCCAGCTGCGGAAGGCTTGGTAAAATACCTGCTTCATACTCCAAATTAGTGTCTAAATTGGTGGGTCTTGGAATAAGCTGGTCCTCTATAGTGAAATGTTGGATCGTTTCTAGGTATTGTTCGAAAGAAGGAGGGAGTTTTGCGATCGAAAATGGCAAAGAAGTGACTGGTATTAGGGTGTCAATCCACGGTAATTTGATATCAATATTCCCACTTTTCAAGTTTTTACTTAAGGAAGATTCGATCCGAGTTTCTTTTGGGCCAATCTTTTTACTAGTGTAAACATAACTCACCTGAAATTTTTCTGCTAGTTGATTGATAATCGTTTCAGGATGACCTATACGGATCAGAAGGTCGGAGCCACACGCTCTTAAGTCGTTTCGTAACTGTTTTACAGTTTGAATAATATGAGCACCCCGTAAGGCACCAGTTCTGGCAAATCCTAGCTTGGTTTGATCAAAAAGACGTGGATCGAAGACATATACCGGGATGATTTGTTGTGAAGCTTGGGCTGCCTTAAAGAAAGCCTCGTTATCATTTAGTCTCAGGTCATTCCTGAACCAATAGATAATACGTTGAGTCATTTGAAAACTTGAGTTTCTGAATTGAAATGAAAATGCAAATATAGGTAAAATTATATTGTCCTTAAATAATGAAAGCTAGCCGATTACCTTTTCGACTAGCTTTCATTATATATTTCATTTAGTTTTTAGTAACTCAAAATAGTGAATTCTGTACGTCTGTTTTTCTGATGCTCTTCCTCTGTTTTAGCGTTAGGAATGATTAATTCACGCTCTCCATATCCTGTTGCAATCATACGATCAGGATCAATTCCTTTCGAAATTAAATACTCAACTGCTGATTCTGCTCTGTTTTGAGATAAGGTCATATTGTAGGCATCCGTGGCTCTAGCATCCGTATGTGAGCTAAGTTCAATTTTTACAGTTGGGTTATCTTTCAATATTTGGACTAACTTATCTAGTTCCACGGCGGCATCTGGTCGGATATTGAACTTATTTAAATCGTAATAAATATTTTCAAGTACAAAGGTTTTGTTTAACTCAAGTTTATCCAATTTTATAGTAACCGAATAGGTAGTATCTGTGAGTTCCCTGGTTAAGAAAATGGGTGGAATAGTTTTCCCGTCCATTGTAAAGTTTTCGCGTTTGCTTATATAACCATTGCGAGAGACCAGTAACACGTAAGAACTTCCCTCTTGAATTGGCTGGTTTCCAAACTTACCGTAGCTATCGGTGGGTAGCTGTGCTATTTGAATATCAGAAGTGTCAGGTAGAATATGAACTATCGCCGAATCGATTGGCGTGGCTTCGGGGGTGTTGGTAATTACATTTCCTGCCAAAAAGTACCTCACCACTTTTAGTTTTCCATTGATATAATTTGGGTTCCTGGGACTCATTGGGTCTGTCGGATCGTCCATTTTTGCGATCGTAGTGGTGTCCTCGCTTTCTGGGGTATAAAAGTAATAGAGGTCGTCGTCACCTTTTCCGCCAGTTCGGTTAGAGGAGAGAAAGCCATCAGTCAATCCTTCATAAAATACCAAGCCAAAATCATCTTGTGGGCTATTAAAAGGAAGTCCTAAATTCTCCACTGTAATCACTCCCTGTGAACGAGTGGCCACAAAAATATCTAGTTTCCCTAATCCTGGATGTCCATCGGAGGCAAAATATAATTTTCCGTCCTCTGCCACATAAGGGAACATATCGTCGCCCGCTGAATTTATATCCTTACCCATATTGACGGGCTTACTAAATCTTCCGGAGGCATCCATATTGGTGCGGTATAGATCGATTCCACCTGAACCACCAGCTCTGTTTGAAGCGAAATACAATGTTTTACCATCACGTGAAAATGCAGGTGAGCCGTCCCACGCC
>CAXBLH010000406.1:0-5338 GCA_963976315.1 uncultured Dyadobacter sp. | reverse complement strand
TTTACCAGAGCCAGTAACCCCCAACAAAGTTTGGGCCGGTTCCCCGGCCCTTAACCCCTGTACTAATTGTTTTATAGCCGTCGGCTGATCGCCAGTTGGCTGGTATTCAGAAATAAGTTCAAAATCCATAATTGGGCAAATGTTATGCAGCTATAACACATTTCCATACGGGCAGGTTTCAAACTGAATAATTCAATTTTATTGCTTAGGAAGAAACCGATTCTGCATTTTCTACCGCTTTTCTTTCTTTCCAATGTTGCCATTTAATACCCATCAGTGCTGTCATTCCACGGTCTACAAAGGTATGTTGCACCAAATTCAGTCCGCCTCTCACTGCGGTAAAAATGGAGTTATTAGCACGAAGTGCCAAACTAAACCCACCGTCTACATACCGAATATGATGCCACCATAGGCTCGGAATAAAAATGGTTTCTCCATGTTGCAAAATCGTTTCATGAGCTACTGCATCACGTAAAGCGGGAAAACGCTCGTAATCTGGATTCAAAGGATCCACCTTGCTCATTACCGTAAATGGATGGTGGTATAAGCGTTTGCTTTCCTCAGGAGAAAACAAAATCACCTGTTTTCTGGTTTGAAATTGCGTTAAAAATACGTTCGAACAGTCCATATCATAATGTAAACTGGTAATGGCATCTTGTCCACCAAAGAAAACATATTTGTACGATTTCAGGAAACCGTTCATAATTGTTGGAAACTTGATATCATTGGCTAACGCGGGTACTTTTTTGAAAATATCAAAAAGAAAAATGCGCAAATCCGTAGGTCCCTTTTGAATTACATCAAGATAATCACCGAACTTCATCGTTTTGGCAATCTGAAAATATTTGTCCGCATCATGCATGTGCTTATCAACCAACGGAACTTCCAAATCACCATGATTTTCCTTAAGCCACTCAAAAGTCCATTTCTGAACAGCAGGCCAATCTTTTGCTAAATCCGTAAAAACAACCGGTTTGCTAGGCTTTAAATAATTTTCAATAAACTCTTCACGAGTCAATCCACTGCGTTTGTCTATCTGTACTATTTTCATAAAAGAAGCTAATAATAACTAAATATAGGGGGATGGCCGAAAAACATTCCTATCAAACTGCCAGAAAAAAATCCAATTACAATCTGCAAACAGTAACAAGCAAATTTGTGTATTTGGTTCTAATTCAATTATTAATTTACAATCCCCGCTGCAAAAGTATTAAACAGAATCGAAAATTTTCAGAAGCGTAACTGAATATAATTATAAAACTTTGCGTAAACTGTATGATTTTTGTCATACTTACTCGGCAAAGTTATTTCCCTAAAATAAGGTAAACATCCATGATCCACTATCATAATCGATATTTCAAATCAATACAAAATTCCGAAAATGGAGAAGTAGACGAAAATATGATTTTTCACTATCAACAAAAAAACAACCTTGTTACCTGTCAATATTCAGGTGGACAAATCGAATTCGGTCATTTGATAGCGGTTGTCAACACGGACGGTTCCTTGGATATGCGCTATCATCAGTTAAACAGGCATGGGCAAATCATGACCGGAACCTGTGCGTCCACCCCGGAATTATTACCCGATGGCCGTATACGACTTCACGAAAAATGGCAATGGACCAGCGGTGACCAAAGCCAAGGAATATCAATACTTGAAGAAATATAGCAATAGCATGGCCCAACCCCTACTATTGATATTCAGACCCCTATTTCTCCAAAATTTCTTTGAGATTGGCTAAACCAGTAGAAAAATCTTTGCCAATAGCATTTTCTATATCCAGAAATGGCATCATCAAGTTCATAGGAATAGGCATACTACCATCGAAGCCCCATTGTACCCGGGTACTGGTTGAATCTATTGATTCGGAGATCAAATATGCCTGTGAAGTAGATTCAAAAGGTTTTTCGAACCGGAGTTCGAAATCAATTCTTTGAGACTCAGTAATACCTTTTATTTCCTGTTCTCCCACACCCACATCATCCTTTTCACTTTCCCAGCGATAAGTGGAGCCTACCGTTCCAGGAGTTCCGGTATAGTGTTTTTTCATGGCCGGATCCAAGGAAGCCCAAACACTCCATTCTTCCTGATTCTCTAAGTATTTAAGATACTCAAATACGGCCTCATTGGGCTGATTGATTACTACCTCTCGCTGAACGGCATACTCTTTCGGCATCACAATGGCGGCCACAACAACGAGCACCAATATTCCAAAAATTATGTAAAGAATTTTCCTCATATACCACTTTAATTTAGGTTGATAAATATATTTCAAACGTAATTCATTCTCAAAGTCTAAACTTTCTTTGAGTACCATTCCGGCCTTTTCCAGTACTTTTATGGAGCGTACATTTTGGCTGTTCACAAAGGCAATGATGGGTAGTCCCTTGAAGAAAACAAGACCGATGTTAATTAACAAGTTAGCGATTTCGGTACCGTATCCTTTACCCCAGTACTCCTTTCCCAAACGATAACCGATCTCAACAGCCCCTTCGAATAAATCCAATTTGGCTGTTCCAATTATTTCACCAGAAGCTTTAAGACATACAAAATACCTTCCGACCCAAGATTCCTCGGTATTATCCATCAAAAATTCATGCAACATCTCATCCGACTCCGCCCGAGTAAGTGCATAACCTGTGATGTACTGCATCACTTCTGAATTGTTACTCAACTTAAAATATTTCTCTTGATCCCCTTCCACCATTTTAGTAAGCAAAAATGGGGAAGCTTCAAGGTTGGACTTAGGAGCAAAAAAATACAAACACAAATAGTTTAATAGTGGGCCACCCCATTGGCCTGATCAAGCCTTATTAATTGAGGGCATCTGGCTGTAAAATTTTATTAACCTCGATGATAGAATGGATTGACGAAAGCAGAGCAGCCATTCAAGATCCTTTGGGCTCAGGTCTCATTACAATACACAACCTGTCCCTAAATTACTAGAAAACAATCAAATAATACAATAGCTGATAAATAACCCTCCGGTAATGAGGTTTTATTTTTTTGAATTGCATTAATTATGCACCGAACAAGCTTACAACACTATAAGAATTAACTTTATCACGGCATGCAGGGCATTACAAATGGCCGTCCAGTACTTCCTGAAAACGATGTTTCAGCTAATTGTTATTTACGGGTGACCGCTAGCAAAATAGTTATATAGAACGGCTCCAAATCAAGTCAATTTTTAAGCAAAAATAAAGAGAACAACCTTATTCCAGCCTCCTGAAATTAGATTGTTCTCCATATTTGACCTTATCACGAGTTGTATCGTAGTGCAAGCGGCTTTGGACCGTCAAATTCTTCCTAAAAACGATTTTCGAGCCGATGGCAGGTTTCGCCTTATTGAAAACAAAAGTATAGATACAAAACCGGTGGTGATAAGATCTGATTCAAATGCATACCTCAATTATTATAAAATATAAAACTTAGCAGGTTCAAACGCCAATGGTACTTGGGTGTCGCTCATCATTTGTTTCAAATCTCTTTCTATATTTCGCGAAATAGCCAAAACGGGGGTATCTGTGGGTTTGTTCTCAAATGGATCCTGCAAATGAATAGCCATTTTTTCGATTAATAAAAAGCACGCCGACAGGACCACTAGTACGGGCACCATTAAGAATCCAAACAAATCCAGAAGGCCGAATGGCAACAGCAAGATAAAAAACATAAGCGCTAAGTGTATATATAAACTATACGTGGAGGGGAATACCGTATTTTTAATTCGCTCACATTTCCCCATAGAATCACATAGCCGGGTAATTGTTTTATCTATTTCCACTTGTTGGTAGGCATTTACCCAGCCTTGCTTTAACGCATTATTCATATCCCGTGCATGCAGTTGCAGTAACCCCACATGCCTGTTTTCAAAATCTTTTACGAAAAGGTACTCCTCTTCTGGAACAAATTTTTGAATAGCAGGTAGCGGATCCGTATTCCTCAAGCCTTTTCCCAGCGCATAACACCATGCGATTTGGCGTTTTATCATTCTGTTTTTAAAAGCCTGTATGCTCTCTTGGTCATATTGACCTTCTATCAAACTAATTACTTGACGGGTAAAAGTCCTGGAATCGTTTACAATGGCACCCCAAACGATTCTAGCTTCCCACCACCTGTCGTAAGCTTGGTTGGACCGAAAGGCTAGTAAAAGTGAAATAATAGTACCTAATACCGTTGAAACCGTAATGGGAATGGTAATACTGGTTATGTGGAAATTTTGATATAACACTTCAATGAAAAGTCCATATAGTGAAACGAACAATATTTCATATTTTATTTTCCCAAACACATACCCGATTGGAATATTCTTTTTTAACAGCATAGACTTGAAGTTTACTTGTTGAGCTTTCCAATGGAGATTAATATTTTTCCAATACAACAGGACTATTAACCTGGTCAATATCAAATACTTCTACACCCGCTTTTTTGATAATGGGAGAAGCATCCAGACTGCTCTTGCTAATGAGCGGTACACCGTAACTAGACGAGTAGGCAATACCGTCTACCTGATGGTATTCAAGAAAATGTTTGAATGGGGCCAGTCTGTTCCCGTAAAAAAACTCAATCTTGTAACTATGAAAGATTTCGCCGAATAAATTAAGGAGCTCATTACAGTCCTTCTTAAATTGGTCCGAAACGAACTCATGTTCTCTTTTTCTATAAGTTGAAAATAGCAGATCTTGAATACTATCCCCAATTCGGAACAAATGGGTAAATATCAACTTCACAGGTTCATTTGAATTTCTAATTACTGTTTCGGCCACATGAATGGAATGCTGGCTAAAGTCACTGGGAATTACGATGGTTTTCATACTCTTAAAGCTTTGTTTTAACGGTTATACATCATCAATAAATTGATAATGCAATGATATAACAGCGCTATTAGAGCTATCTAAGAATCAGGTTAACATTCAATAAGCAACCTATTAGAATTTGTTAAGAAGATTAGAATCGGATTAGAAACGTTCAACTGAAAAGGGCAAATGAATATCAAATTTGGTACCTACACTCACGGAACTCCTTACCACAATACTACCATTATGCATTTTAATTATATTATTAGACAAGGGTAAGCCAATACCATAGCCCTTGTATTTTCGGGTATTGGAAGCTCTAAAAAAAGGTATAAATATTTGACTTAACTCTTCCTGCGGAATACCAATACCTTCATCAATAACCGTGATGATGATATTTTGCTTATCGGTGGTGATGATGATCTGAACCGGTTTATTATCCGAATATTTGCATCCATTCAAAACGATGTTCGAAAATGCCGCCCGTAATAAAGTTTTATTTCCATGTACGACCAGTTTTCTTTGATCCTCTGGCAAAT
>CAXBLH010000405.1:0-5398 GCA_963976315.1 uncultured Dyadobacter sp. | reverse complement strand
AGACCTGATGAACAATCATGGCTATTATGAGAACATGATGCGGTCCATGCAAGAAATTGGAAAAGCTCCTGACGATGCGGATGACCATGCCAAGCATATGTCCGACGGCTGGAATCACTCGGATGATGAAATGTATTTTATCGGTTATTGGGGACTGTACCGTTACGCTCTAAACGATACCTTGAAAGCCAACTATAAAAAACAAATATTGGATCATTGGGAAGCAGAAAGACCTGAAAAAGAAGGTGCATGGAATATTTTTACCGCAATTACTGGAACAGAACAATTCGATTTGGAGGAAACAGCATGGTATTTGCGTGAATATCCTTTGGACATGATCACTTGGTCCACAAAAAATAGCCATCGGAAAGATATTGAGCTAATGGAACCAAATTTCCGTAACCAGTCGACAAAAGAGGTACTACCACCGGACGAACGCCCGATCCGTCGCCACAATGCCAATATGTTTGACATGGAAAATAATTCGGGAGGGCGGTCTGAAAACAGCGCAGGAGATATTTGGTTACTACCTTACTGGATGGGGCGATACTTAGGTGTCATTGGCGCTCCTACTGCAAGTACTAAATAGGACACGAACCTGAAACATCAATGAAATATGAATAAGCTAATTTTAATTTCCCTAGTGTCAATAACCGCAATCATGAACGCCTGTAATTCCAGTAAAAATACCGAAGAGAAACAGTTGACTTTTGACCTAAGTTACCACCATGACTTAGACAACAACGATAATTTTTCACCTGACGGAAAATGGCTCGTGTATGATACCCGCACCGACTCAGGTGGTATTGCAGAATCTGGCAAAATTGAACGTGTTAATGTTGAGACCGGGGAAATTAAAGTGGTTTATGAATTAAAAAACAATGCCATTTGGGGCCCTGGTGCAGGAGCGGTAAGCTATAGCCCCAAGGCCGAGGCAGTTGTATTTATCCATGGCTTATTGGGTATTACCGAAAACAACCCCTACCAGCAATGGCGACGCACCGGGGCAATCGTGGAAGTTGAAAACCCCAATGTACCGATCTGGATGGATGCTCGGGATGTAACCTTCCCTTATACACCCGGAGCTTTGCGCGGAGGCACACACCGCCACGAATGGAGTGGCGATGGCAATTGGATCGGCTACACGTATAACGACCAGATTTTAAAGGAACTGGAAGATGCCACAGGCGAAAAACGAAACTTACGCACAATAGGTGTTTCCAAAAACATTAAAGGTGTAACGGTTGACGAGGCAGCAGACAACCTTTCAGGAAAATGGTTTAGCGTTCTCGTGGTACGAGTAGTACCCAACCCAAAACCTGGATCTGATGAAATTAGCATGGCCGCTAGCGATAGCTGGGTAGGGCTAAAAGGATATCCAAAATCCGATGGTTCGCAACAGATGGCACGTGCCTTTTTGGGAGCTGTAAGAAATAGTAAAAACGAAACCGTACAAGAAGTCTTCGTGGTAGACATCCCCGAGGACATTACCGTACCAGGAGAATTAGGACCACTGGAAGGTACCAAAGAGGATTTTCCAATGCCACCCAAAGGAACCGTTCAACGCCGGCTTACCTTTTCAGCTGAAACAGAAAACCCCGGTTGTAGCGGAATAGTACGTTCCTCCCCAGACGGAAAGTACCTTGCCTACCATGCCAAAGACAAAATGGGTGTGAAACAAGTTTTCTTGATTTCCCCTAACGGTGGAGAGCCACAACAGCTTACGGCACACAACACCGATGTATCCGGTAGCATACGTTGGAACCCCGACGGAACCAGAGTTTGCTACATACAGGAAGGTAGCTTGGTGCAATGTAAACTAGGCGATACCCCATTTGAAGAAAGAATCCGAGTACTTACACCTCCAACTACTCCGGCACCAAGCAATGCCGTATGGTCACCCGACGGCAAACATCTGGCTTATAACAGGCTGGTTGAAGCCCAAAACGGAGGTACCAGTAGCCAGCAGGTTTTTGTGGTGGCAGTGGAGTAAAAAAGTGTTTTAGTTTTAATAAAACCCCTAGCTGAATATTTGGTTGGGGGTTTTGTTTTTTGTTATATATCATATGAAAATGCTTTTAATATTTGTGCAAGCATACTGTACACAAACCGTTCGTCATAATATTGAGATTGAAGTGCTTATAAATAGAAAGTCATAATTACCAACTACTGTGAAGTCAGATTATGCTCCAACTCCAATTGCTGGTATACAAATAGATGAAAACTCAAAAATCAAAGTACCCATCAAAAGAGGGTCAATCATAGTTACTCAGGAATTATCTGCAAGTGTCTCCTTCTTGGGCTACCTCAGTGCAGAGTTCAACAAAAGCGATTCCTTAGTATAATGCTTTATGACCAACTAACAGGCTTAGTAGACGTACACTCGCCTACTTGGCAAGCCGGCCTCAATAACTGGATTCAACAAAATACATACCTCCTCCAGGATCCTGATGTATGTTATTTGTATGCAATTGTCGGAATAGTACAAAAACATGTCATACGGAAAAGTTTTAAAAAATTAGATACAAAATTGAAAGGGGGAGCCTATGGCATTAATGTTAACGGAGAGTTACATACAACTAATGAGGACTTTTCTTTGGACATTCGATATGGGCTAACACCAGTAATCTTAAAAAGTCCCTCCTTTACAATTCAATTACCAAAATCGGACTTAGTAAAAAAGATGGAGCTGGTACCCGATAAAGAAATCAATAAATCAATGGAATCCATTATTGATTTTTCAATTAAATATAATTCCCAGATCAATTATTCCTTGCCAAATGAAGAAGAATTAAATGTCTTTGGGAAAATAAAAAAAGTAAAATAATAATCTAAGTCGGACTTTTGCTGCATTTAATTTAAAAGGTTCTTATACTCTTCAGCCTATAAAAAATGAGAGTATAAGAACCCACCCCATCACTACGCTCCTAATATGGGTTACCTAACCTATCTTACGGAAAAACCGTTAATTTACGGTTCCCGTTATCGTTAGAATTATTTTTTTCTTACTATTGACGCTACAATAAGAGCTATTGGTCAGAAATGTAAACTACCTACTAGTTTGATGGTATATTCTTTTATTTGTAAAAATAACTCGTAAAACATTTGTAATTTACTCCAAAACATACCTAAAAACTTTTATATGAAAGCCGCTATTAGTTATATTTAAAGCTAAGTATGGCGTTTTTGAATTACTAATCCTTGGTCATGCAAACACCAATTAACTCCTAAGCACTTTATGGCCAGCTTCTTTTCTATACCTGATAAGGAAAAAAAATACCAGAGCTACATGGTATATGTGCTTACCGTATTGTGGACTGGTTTTATTATCGCTACTGTACTCTTGGGGTGGCTCCGCTTCCCTGATTTAGCGGCACGGTGGCTCACTTTTGTTGGCTTATCACTGTTCATTGGTTTCGTTAATCTTACCCTCAACCAACTAGGATATACGCGCTTTGCCAGCATATCCTTAACCCTAATGATTTGGCTGCTGGTTACCATCTCTTGTTATAGTGCAGGCGGAATCATGGCTCCAGGAATTTCATCTCAGGTGAGTGTAATACTCACAGCGGGCTTTTTACTCGGTTGGCGCGGAGGGCTGGTTATTGGTTTAATGACCATAGGGGCCGATTTCGGCATGGTGTATATGGAGCTAAACGGCAGTTTACCTGTACCTTCTATCCAGCACAATCCCTTGACACGATGGGTTGGTACCATTATTCCCTTTGCAACTATTCTGGCATTACAGTATTACGCAACTGAACACTTACGCTCTGGTTTACTTAGAGTTCAACGTGAAATAGTAAAAAGGAAGGAGGCCGAAAGTATTACCAATCAAACGGTGTACAGCCTCCAAAAGCGAGTAAAGGAGCTCAAAACACTCTCTTCTGTAAGCCGAATTTTACAGGATGAAGAAGCCCCTCTTAAAGATATATTTAGTGAAATCGCTAATGTGCTTCCCTCCGGCTGGCAGTACCCAGATATTACCGCAGTTCGTATTTGCTTTGCCAGTACCGTCTATGCAACTGAAAACTTCCACCACTCAGACTATTGCCAACAGGTTGAAGTTAAAACGGAGAGCGGTTCTATTCTGCGTATTGAAGTGCTGTATCTTGACCAAGTACCTGAAATGGACGAAGGTCCATTTATGAAAGAAGAACGCAACCTGATTAACCTGTTGGCCGACATGATGAAGACGAATTTGGAACGCAGGGGGCGCAGGGCGGAGCTAAATGACTATAAATATGCTTTGGACATAGGTTATATGGTCAGTATTTCGGGGGCTGACAATTGCTTTACGTATGTAAATGATAACTTTTGTAAAACCAGCAAGTATAGCCCCCATGAATTATTGGGCAAGAAATACGGCATAATTATGTCGGATTACCATCCTTCCGAGTACTTCACTGAACTAGGTAAGGCGCTACATGAGGGTAAACCGTATAGAGGAGAGTTTTGTAACCGGGCTAAGGACGGTACTTTATATTGGGTAGACACCACTGTAGTTCCGTTTTTGGATGAGGCCGGAAATGTGTATCAGTACCTTACCATCAACCATGATATAACGGAAAGAAAAGCTGCGGATGATAAAATTAAACAAAGTGAACAGTTACTTAAAAAAATAACCAGTCAGATCCCAGGAAACACCTATATGTTTGAAATTGAAGAGGATGGAAACAATAACATACTCTTTATGAGCCGAGGAAAAGATGTCTTTAACTATAATTACGAGTTTAATGACCTCTCAAAAGCCGCAAGAGCATTAAGAGAATTTACTCATCCCGACGACCAAGTTAAATTTAATGAGGCCATGAAAAGTGCGTATAAAACCCTATCGCCGCTAAGTCTTCAATACCGGGTAGTACTAGGGAATAATATCCGGTGGAGGTGGCTTCAGGCAGCCCCCGAAAAAGACATAAATGGAAAAATACTTTGGTATGGAGCCTCCAATGACATCACACCGCTATTGGATTATATTACTTCCATTGAGCAGATTATTTTTGATATTGGACATGTTATTCGCCGACCCGTTTCAAGTATGCTAGGAATGTCTAAGCTCATTTTTGACGGTGTACTCACCGAGAATGAAATTAGAGATATTTCCAAAAAACTGTACTTGATATCCGAAGAAATGGATAAGTTTATTCATGAATTAAACCATGAATACCAGAAAAAAAGACAAGATACAAACCTTAATATTGACCTTTCGTCACTAATAGATAAAAGAAATTCATTATTCAATTAGAGCCCGCTGTTTTAAATTTCTTTCATTAATCAAATTTAAAAAACCTCGAGGCTTATTCTCATTTTAAACATACAGGCTTAAATTTTAATGTTAGAATCGTTTATAGCTTATTTTTTGTGCGAACCGCCCTTTAAAATTTAACGCAGGTAGAGC
>CAXBLH010000404.1:0-5432 GCA_963976315.1 uncultured Dyadobacter sp. | reverse complement strand
TTTCTAGGATAGTACGCGTAAAACTATGTTTTTCTGTATTAATTGAATTTTCGAAATTATCTTCAAAATGGCTATTTCCAGAAGTGCTCCGAGGCTGTGGAGACAGTGTTTTGATTTGATGCTGCAGTAATTTGATTTGATTCTTTAAATCATCTATATAAGATTCGGTAATAAGTGTCTCTGAATTCATAATAAATGAAATTATCAAATATAAATAGTGTTTGTGAGTATAAATGTAAACTATTTACACAAAAAAATAAAATAATTGTAGATTAAAATGTAGAAACTTGAAATTTATTTTTAGAATTATATGCTTGCAATTTCTAGTGTGGGTAGTAAATAGCCAGTAGTTAGAAGATCAAGAAGAAGATTTAAGGAGCTACTGTCCTCATTTATTTGTATTCCAACTTTCTATGAATTCCATGAAATGATGCTTTCCATGATAGTTTAGTTCGCTTTCCAATTTTCGAATATTCACCACTGCGTTTTGTGTTAGGTAATCCAAGGACTGTTTGCTTAATGGGATGTTTAATCCTAAAACACGTTTCAAAATGAGTATAAGTCTCAAAATAGAATTAGGGATTTCGATAAATTCAGTCGTCCCGTATTGCTGAAATAATACTTTTGAAAACACATCTTTGATACTATATAACCTTTTGTCGGAAACATTATAGTGATGTATACCATTTTTCGACTTTTGAATGCATACTAGAATCGTTTCTAACAGGTTATCAATATGGGTTAGGCTAGAATTAGAGGAGGTTGATTTTGGGATAACCATTTTGTTCTTCCGAATAAGTTTGAGGATTCTAGGAAGTAAAACACGATCACCATTTCCATAAACGGCTCTAGGTCTTAAAATATAAATGGACGGAATCCTAGATGCTGAAACAATTGCTTCGGATTTTAACTTACTGTTCCCGTACAAGGAAAGTTTTAGCGGGTTACCCGTGTCCTCTTCGGTTTTGATCTTACTATCAGAAAAATCATATACCGAGGCGGAAGAGATATAAATGAGTAACTGGCATTGTTTAAGAGCACCTATCAGATGTTTAGTGGCTATTTCGTTATTTAGCTCGAATTGTCGTTTAGTGGAATTGTCATCGGCAAGTCCCGCACAATGAATACATATATCGCAAACGATGGTGGGTGGTTTTTTGGATAAATCGATGCTTTGATAAGTGATATTGGGATAACCCTGAAATTTTTCTGTGTGCGACCTGCCAGTGGCTATTATATGGTTCTTGGGGTCTTGCATGGCCAAGGATGCTGCTATTTTACCACCAATAAATCCGGAAGCCCCAGTTACAAGTATTATCATCTCAAATTCACGATCTAGTGTAAGTTTAAATAGTTTATCAACACTGTTACTATTTATTTCAATTTGCCTCTGGCATTCCTTCTATTCTAAGGACAGTTTCGATTTTTAAACAGACTCTTAATCTAAATAATTTATTAATAGTTGTTTTCTATCGACTTTGTTCTGTCGCCCTGCATGCGGTATTTTCATGAAAACAATTTTGTCTGGAATTGCTTCCTTATCTATCGAAAAATTACCTGAGAGTAGCTGTTTCATTATCATTGAACTATTCAAGTCTGCTTCCCCGTCAATCACTAGTATTACGTCTTCATCTTCCTTCTCAGGGTTGAAAACTCCTAAAAGTACCGACTCATGTACGCCTGGAATTTTTGAAATAGTAGGTTCATACAGTCCTGAATATAAGTTAAAGTTACGCCTTATGATCATTTCTTTCTTACGACCTATCAAAACCAGCCGTCCTTTATGATCTATTTTCCCTAAATCACCCGTGAAATGAATATTTTGGGTTTTGTCTGTATTCCAATAACCGGAAAATAATTGATCCGATTGGATACTAATTTCATGATCTTCGGCAATGGTCACGGTTACATTAGGAAACGGTGTTCCTACTAAGTCTCCGTCCACTATTTCGTTAAGCTTTTCATTCCCGTCCTGAAAAGTGGTCATTAAGTTTTCGGTCATACCGTATAAGCAGGTCAGTTTGATATGGGGCGCGTAGGGGGTGAGCTTTGATAAAAAGGAGGTAAATATGGGGGCAGACCCTAAATATATATTTTTAAGGCATGTAGGCATGATGGTATTATTGTCTTTTAAATAGTTGATGATAGGGACAAAATCACTAGGAGGGCCGAATAAGGTAGTAATGCGATGGGCTTCAATAAATGCTAATTTTTGTTTCGGGGTTATGTTAGTGTCCCACAAGTGAACTTGCAGCCCCGCATTGATTCCCAGCAAGGCAAAATGAGGCAAGTGCGTAGCAACTGCTTCATTGGAATGTACTTTCAATAGATTGCCCAAATGATCCAAACTATTTTTGAGGCTCCTGTAACTATGCATTACTCCTTTGGGTTCGCTTAATGTACCGCTAGTATAGGTTATTAGAAAATCTTCGTCGGGGTTTATAGTCTCAAATTCATCAATTGGCTTTGTATGAGATACCGAAATTCGGGAATGTTTCCTAAAAATGGGCAACCATATTCCAGTGGTGAATATTTTGCAATGGGGTACTTTTGGAAAAATGGGTATGAATTTGTTGCTTTTTAAAGCAATGTAATTCAGCAGCGGATGTTCAGCCAAAAAAAGAATTCTACTATCGACAAAGGCATATTTGGGTACGAACTGTTTTAATTTTTTGAGATAGTTTTCATTGCCCATTTCTGGGTCGATGATAGAAATGATGGTGCCCAGCATCATATTTGCATACATAATTTCTAGAAATTCAATTCCGGGCTGGACGGCAAGAATCACTTTATCCCCTTTTTTTACACCTTCCCTTAAAAGGGCTGTTGCAAGGGTGGTGGAAGACTGGATTAACTGACCAGCCGTAATTGATTTGCCTTTGTCAAACAAAATTACCTTGGAAGAAGGATAGTTTCGTAAAGTCTCTATAAAGGGGCAAGTGTATAATTTCATATCACCAAATTATGATTTGTACCGAGATACTTATGCCTGCTGCAAACCCTAATATCAGAACGATATCGCCTTTTTTTAGCTGGTTCGCTTGTATCGCCTGGTGTAAAGCCACGGGGATAGTGGCTGCTCCAATATTTCCATATTCTCGAAAAGTTTGAATGAACTTAGTGAGTGGTATAGTTAGAATTTCTGCAATTTTAGCGGTGGTAGGACTCGAAATTTGATGCGTAACAACCGTTGCCACATTAGAAATTAGGATACCCGCCTCAGCTAAGCAATCCGTTATAAATTGAGGAGCTACTTCTTTTACCACCGCATTCAAAGTATTGGTGTCGCTTTCGAAATAGTATTTTTTAAAATCACGGAAAGCCATGGATCCGCCTCCTTCTACCGTGCACAGGTTCCAGTACTTGCCCCAAGTGCAAAACTTTTGATACACGATTTGGTGGTCTTTTTGTAAGCCCAAAAGCATTGCCGCGCCAGCATCACCCAAGGTATAGCCAGAAAGACATCTTTTGAAGTGCTCGTTGTCATTTGGCTCGAAATTAATTACCTCGCTCAGTTTTTCCCCGTTTACAATCAACACGTTTTTATAAAATCCTGCTTCTATAAAAGACGATGCTGTTTGCATGGCAGTTACAAAACTATTACAGGCGTTTTTTATATCCATTACTGGGCAGGTTAACCCCAGTTTTGATTGAATAATATTACCAGTTGCAGGTTCAATTAGATCAGAAGAAGCAGCAGCAAAAATTAAAAGATCAATGGATATTTTGTCGACCTGTGTGAGGATATTTCTGGCTGCTTCACTGGCAAGGTCACTCACCTGTATATAGCGGGGAGCTGCCCGACGGCTCTCCGAACCGAATAATTTTCGCAGCGTTCCGCTGGCCATGGTTTTTTGGCCAATACGTACCTTATCCTCTATTTCCTCATTGGTAACAATAGGCTCTGGAAGGTAGCTTGATACCATCCGAATAGCTGCTCTATTCATAATTTCACTTTTAGTAATTTCTTCCAAAATATCGTTGTCAAGAAATTGAAACCGTTAAATTTCTTGACAAACTCAACGGTTGCGTTTAAAGCAAAATCGGCAAATTTTTTCTCATAATTTTGAATTGCCGCCTTATAATACTTTTCGGGATCTTCTACTCCTATTTGTTCGAAAAATTCCTTTTTCACATACAGGGTTCGCATAAAGTAAATGTTGAGCATCACGAATAGGCTATATATTGTAGCTGTAAAAAAGCCTGCTTGTTGAGTGTATTTTTCTAGCCATGCTTCGGTATAAAAAATGTGTCTTCCTTCTTCTATATGGTGTAATTCCGACGATTTTCGCAATACAGAATAAACTTGATCATCCATTCGAATGTGTTTTGCGTAAATATCTGCCATTAGTTCAATGGATAAAACAGACATAAAAACCAAGGAAGCTGGAAGCCACCTGACAGTGATATTGCCGAAAATCCGGTGCAACCGAGTAGGTAATATGGGCTCTCTTTCTAGTTTTCTGATGGCCATACCAAACATTTCTTGGTGCCGAAACTCTTCAATAATTTCTCTGATTAGAAATCGGTATTCTACCGAGTTTGGGTTTAACTGTAATAAGTGACGGTTGAAAAAGTAACAGGCCAAAGTTTCGGACCAAGCGTAGGAATACATGACTTGTACTACTTCCAGTTTTCCCAATTCTATTTGTTGCGCTGCGGAAAGGGTATTCCAAAGTGGATGTCCTTCCAGAGATATTAAATGTTTTGGTAAAAATTGTGTCGCAATAGTAGGCTCGTCATGCCAAGGAACAAAGGTTTCTGGAAGTAAAGGTTTTTCTTTACTAATTTTTATCATCCTTTCAGCCATATTTTCAAAAGCTGTTTTTTCCATGGAGAGTGTCAGTTTTTAGAGGTGAAGTTAAGGTTTAAACGTTCAATACTTTATTCTATTTGATAAATTTTGTAACCCAATAGTTGGCGTGTAAAATATAATATTGTAATTGTTGGCTTTGGTCCGATTGAATTGGGTTTTACCCCAATCGTTTATGTATTCTTCTTTTAAAGGTACTAGGGGCAGGGGCTACCCTGTACCAGAAGGAGGACAAAAATTATAAATACCATTAATCAATCGTATTCTTGGTCTAAATGCCTATACTACCATTCCTACTGCACCCACCTATGTTATTAATTATATTATGTAAATTAGGGATTAAATCATAAACCAAATAATTACGATGTTTTTTCTATCCCTAGGATTATTAATATTATTAGCGGGTTTTATACTTAGGTCCTCTGATTTGAATATTGCACGATACACTTCCTATATGAAGGCAGTGGGTATTGTATTAGCAGCTATTGGAATTTTAACTTCTAGTATCAGGCAAATAGACTCCGGAACCATTGGCGTTCAGTCACTCTTTGGAAAAGTGAGTGATCGTATACTTGAAAATGGATTGAATTTTGTAAATCCATTGGTAACCGTTGCGATT
>CAXBLH010000403.1:0-5436 GCA_963976315.1 uncultured Dyadobacter sp. | reverse complement strand
ACCATCAACTACCCAACAACGCCACCACACCTGTATTTTTAAGTATCAAAGTACCGATTTTTTCTGTGGCTATACCGTCAGAAATCTGAAAGTTATTTTCAAAACTCGTACCTGTGACTATTGTTTTGAAACACTTTAAGGTGAGGCTTTGGTTGTTTTCGAATGTTCTTACTAAATCTAGCAAGTGCGTCGATATTAGAAAACTAGAATTGCTGTATTGTTGTAAACCTGTTAATACTATATTGGAACACGCATAGGCATCTTCGGCATTGGTACCTCTGAAAAGCTCATCGATAATTACGAAACATTGATGACCTTGATCCAATGCCACAATAACTTCTTTCACGCGCATGACTTCATTATAAAAATGACTGTATCCCAGCCCTAGGTCATCGGATAATTGTATGGAAGTATATAACCGATTAACAAATGAAAGCGTCAATGCTTTTGCGGGTACAGGCCAACCTAAATGAGCCAAGTAAATGACCAACCCGCAACTTTTGAGAAATGTGGTTTTCCCGCTCGTATTAGCTCCCGTTATCAAACAAAGATTGGTACCAGTCTCTAAGTCATTCGCAATCGGATTTTGCAGTAGCGGATGGTACAAGCCTGAAACCTTGAAAATAGCTTCTTTTTTGTCAAAAAATGGAAACGTAAAACCATATAACGCTGTCGTTTTGGCAATGGCAATAAGAGCATCCAGTTTATAGTAGGTGTCAAGCACTTTGCGGAACAGCTTTTTTTTGCTTACTCTTATAAAATAATCATAATAGAAAACCTTGCTGTTTGATAATTTGTGCGGCGGCTTTTTTAATAAATGTTGCACGCTGGCTTTTTCTAGAAAGTCCTCGAATACCTGAAAATCATCTTTCAAGCCCTGGGGTAAATCCGCTATTGAAAATTGCTTTGATAGGTTTTTCACAGCTTCAATAAACATATACGAAGCAAAAATACCGCTTTGTGTACGGGAAAATTCGGCAGGGTGGCGGAATGAAAATACCATGGTTTCGAACCAATGCATCACCACATCTTGCGACATAGTGTAGCTGATCGAAGACTGTAAGTAGGTTTCGGTGGCTGAAATATAGGATCTAGGGATGGTGATTTTCAAATTATCCAGATCATTTGAAATAAACCGTATGACTTCCTGAAAAGCTTGAATTTCCGCAATAGAAGTTTTGGGAGTGCTGATCATAGCCCGCAATTGTTCACGTCCTATGGAGGTATGTGTATGATCGAATAAGTCTAGAATACTACGTGTTTTACTATGATCGGAAACAATCAAAAGTTCACGCATAGCATGATGGGAGAGTGGCTCCATTTTTCAGGAAAATTGGTAAACCCGAAATTAACGAAACCGATATTTGTTGGAGCGTTAAATAATGTTAAACGGCAAGTTTATTCTCTTTTGAAAACGCTAATTTGATGAAATAGCCAGTCAGTATAATAATGGCTGTTTGTGTGGAATAATCTATCATGAACAAGGAGCTGGAGGTAATATCCGAAAGCGACAAGTACTTAGGCATTCCTGCTCGCCACCACAAAGAGGGGTGTACTACACATAAGATGTTGTAAATAAGCAGTATTGTTATTTGAGTTTTGTTTTTCCAATCTATCACACCAAACACCAACGGAATCAGAAACAAGAAGATATAATTACTGTAGGCACTTTGTTGTACGATCATCATGGTGGCAAATAATACCACCCAAGTTCTGGACAGCATTTGACGATATTGGCCCGTTTTGAATTTTAATGCCGTGAGTATACCCATACCTACCGATAAAACGAGGCCCACCCAGTTCCAGAACTTCTCGCCGACACCAATTTGATTGTTAAACCATGGGTTGATAATGGCGGGAATATTGGGTGCGCGCAGTGTTTTTGCTTCGTCCATGGGTTGCATAAACTCCATGCCTACCAAGGGATAAAGTACGGCAAGCGAAACGGCTCCAATGAGTAGCATAGGAGCCATAAACCGCAACTTTTGTCTTTCAATCAAAAATATTGGTACCAAAATCAACACAAAAATTGCCTTGGTAAAAAGTAAACCCAATGCGAGTACTACGGCATACCATTCTACCCGTAGCGTCCGTTCTCGTACCAGGTATGCCAATGCAACAAATAACCACATCCACACGTCTTCTTGGGCTCCAATGATACATAATACCAATGAACCTGGCAGTATAAAATAGATGAGTGCCTTAAACAGAAATGCTCCTTTTGTCTGGAATGACCTGAAAAAATGCCATGAAACCAATATGGCCACACCATCCATGGCTGCCATGGTAAGGACGATCATTTTTGGGTCGTACCAAATTTTAAGCCATATTCCCAGGAAATAGGCATATAACGGGGAATAGGGCGACCAAAAATCGCGGTATACAATTTGTCCCATGGAAGCTTTACTAGCCTCGTCCCAAAACCCATTTACATCGGAAGTAGGAGGGTAGTTGGCGATGAGGTAAACGGCAATAAATGGTAGTAACCTGAAAACAATCCAGAAAACTCCTAAAACCGATTTTGCGTTTTTATCCTCTAATTTTGAAGTAATGTAGTGCTGTTTGAAAAGTACTATCAGCACTAAAATGGTACAAAGTAGGCTGATTGCCAATTTACCGTATACGATACTCATGCTGCTGCTGGGTTTGATGGACTAACGATTTTTTGATAGGTCAATTGCAGAATCCATAGAAAACAAGCGACGTTTAATATTTGGAGCAAATATTCCAATAGGTATGAAATGTTTCCAAACATACTAAATGAAGTATAAGCAGGCTGTTCTAATATTACCCAAATAAATGGTTGCACAACTGTTAGCCAGCTTAACGTGATCAAAAGTACCAAGTGTTTTGTTTTACGTATATCAACTACTTCAAAAACTACTGCCATAATATAAGAAATCACATAGGCCCCCATAGCACTTGCCTGAAAGAGCATCATGCAAACAAAGCAAGCGATAAATAGCAGCGGAATTAATTCATTAATATGCTTTTTTCGACCTTTATAAGCCATATAAACCGGAACAAAAACGGTAAATAGTAGCCCAAACCAATTGATTAGAGTAGAGTTTTTTTCATTAATATGAATCATCATCTCTATAAATGGGCGTGTGGTTGAGAATAAGTTAGGGGTCATTAATTGCTCGGTATGCTGAATAGGCATCAGAAAAAGATCGCCAATTTGCCAATACAAGAAGCCAACAGCAGGTAGCCCAATTGCTGCCATTACAAGCAAGAGTCGTATCGGACGATTGACTACTACCAAAATAGCAGGTAAAAGAAAAATAAAGGTGACTTTAATCGTGAGTAAAGCAATGGAATACAAAATCCCTACCCCGATTTCATAATTAATTTTATGCTTTAAGGTGTAGCGCCAAATAACCAGCGTCGCTCCCCAAAACCATACTTCTTCTTGCCCATCGACCAAAATGTACATAAAAGCAGCAGGTAATAGCAAATAAATCACTGCGTTTTGAAGTGCTCGCTCGTTGGTAGATCTATAAGTTTTGTAGGTATACCAAAGAATGGTGCTTTCCATAAGTACCATAAATAGTACAATAGCACGAGAGTTATGCCAAATCCAGACTGGAATACTTATAATATAGGCAAATATGGGAGCGTGGTATGACCAAAAATCTCTATAAACGAAGCCTCCTTGTTTTGCTGCTTCTGCTTTATAAAAAAAGAAAGGAATATCACCTCTGGGCTCTTCATGAAGCACTAAAAATATAGCAATCCAGGGAATAAGACGTAACGCAGTGAATGCAATGGCGAATACCAATTTGTCATTTTTTTCTTGCCAAGTCTTAAAAAGTTCGGTTTTACTCGCTGTTCCTATAAGTCCAGCGGTCAAAATAACGTTGATGAATAGTTTTATATAAAAAACAGTGATTATTGGCATATAAAAAGTAGAATCTGGTATTCAGACAAGTATCATATTAATCGTAAATTTCGTTGCAAACTTAATCAAGTTTTTCCATTTTGATGAAATAGCCTTTCATTTAAAGCAGTTCGTGGTATTATGCTTGCATACTGTCTGTTAATATTTTAATTTGTAAGCGAAGCAACTAATCTTTTGAGATTAAAATTTAAGCGTATGGAATTCAATTTAAGCGAAGAACATTTAGCGATCCAACAGGCAACCCGCGATTTTGCCAGAACGGAGTTATTCCCAGGAATTATAGAACGAGATAATGAGCAAAGATTTGATAAGCGTCTGCTAGAGAAAATGAGTGAGTTGGGTTTAATGGGCATGATGGTGGCACCAAAGTACGGCGGTAGTGGGTTGGATACTTTGGCTTATGTGCTGGCATTGGAAGAAATAAGCAAGGTGGATGCATCGGCAGGTGTAATAATGTCGGTAAACAATTCGCTCGTATGCTTTGGCGTACAAGAATATGGCAATGACTACCAAAAGGAGAAGTACTTACCAGACCTAGCCACAGGGAAGAAAATCGGCGCATTTTGCTTGTCTGAACCAGAAGCAGGCTCCGATGCTACATCGCAGCATACTACCGCCGTGGAGCAAAATGGCGAATACTTGATCAACGGTACTAAAAACTGGATCACCAATGGGAATATTTCCGATATATGCCTTGTAATTGCTCAAACGCACCCAGAAAAAACGCATAAAGGAATAAATGTGCTTATCGTTGAGAAGGGCTTGAAAGGGTTCTCGGTAGGAAAGAAAGAAGATAAAATGGGAATTCGTGCTTCCGATACGCACTCTTTGATGTTTAATGATGTAAGTGTGCCCCTGAGGAATAGGATTGGAGCGGATGGGTTTGGATTTAAGTTTGCCATGAACACCTTAAATGGTGGCCGGATAGGCATTGCAGCTCAAGCTCTTGGAATTGCAGCAGGAGCCTTCGAACTATCACTACAATACTCCAAAGAAAGAAGGACATTCGGAAAGCCAATTAGTGGGCATCAGGCTATTCAGTTTAAGCTGGCTGAAATGGCTACACGGATAGAAGCGGCTCGGATGCTGGTCTATAAAGCAGCACTTACCAAGGATCAGGGCCATGACTATATTCAAGCGGCTGCTATGGCAAAACTTTATGCTTCGGATGTGGCTATGTGGGTGACTACAGAAGCTGTCCAAATTCATGGTGGATACGGTTATGTAAAGGAATACCATGTAGAAAGGATGATGCGGGATGCAAAAATTACACAGATCTATGAAGGTACATCAGAAATACAAAAATTAGTAATTGCCAGAGAACTTCTAAAATAGCCTGTTTTGGAGGAATATCTTTATAATATTTTAATATTAGGATTTAATTCAGACCAAAATATCATTTTTTTTAAAAAAAATGTCTTTATCTACTTGTATTAGTTTTGTACAATTTATTAGATTTGTACAAAAATAGGAATAACAGACTACTAATGTCATTAAATATATTCAAGCGATGGAAGACTATAATAAAATTATTG
>CAXBLH010000402.1:0-5437 GCA_963976315.1 uncultured Dyadobacter sp. | reverse complement strand
CGCCACGGTAAAATTCCATGATGTCAATTTCTCCATTTTCTGGCCATTCTCCGGAAACTCCAAGGGTCCAGAATGCTGGCCACATACCTTTGCGGGTATCGATTTTGGCCTTTATTTCAAATCGTCCATATTGCCAGCTGTGTTTATTTCTGGTAATCATACTGGCTGAGGTATATTCCGAATATTCCCTACTTTCTTTCCAGTTTGCGCTATTGGCTTTAAAATTCGGATTTTTTACGGCCTCACGTTTGGCCTCAATAATTAACTTCCCGTCCATGCAATAGGCATTGTTGGGCTGGTACCATTGTTGTTCATGGTTCCTAGCGAAACCCTTTTCAAAATTCCAGTTCGCAGTATTGGGTGCCCCCTCTGTTTCGAACTCATCCGCCCAAACCAACTTATATTCCTGGGAAGAAGCTGTACTTATTTGGAGAAGGGTGAGGAAAATAATTCCAAAAAGGTTTTTCATGTTGGGAATGTTAAAACAGATGGAACAGAGTCCACCCAGAAATGTCTAGTTATAAAGTATTTTACCTTACTACCAAATTTATAATTCAATGAAGGTTAATATATTTGAAAGTCGGTGCAATTTGTGAATTCTAAATCGAACTGTTTACTAATTTACTTAAAGGAACGTTGAGTGATCTTAACGTTGAATATTAGTTTAATCAATTTGTATAAAAGAAATAGGTTCTTTTAAATTGTGAGTAGTACTTTTAGAATATGACTGAAATAATCGAAACAAGAAAGATAAAATTAAAGGCAGCTAACCAAAGCCACGCTCCATTACTGAGTTTACCTATTTTCGAATAATTGGGATTTGAATATATTTTTTTATTTAACAAGCCATTTAAACTAAGCATCTATTCTTAGAAGTCAATAGTAGAATTCCTATTTGATGTAAATGCAATTATAGTTCAGATTAAAGGCGACAGTAATATTGACAGAAAAAAGGTTTCACGAACCTACATTGTTTACTTGATCCCACTTTTTCAGCTAAAATACAAAAAAACTAAATGACTAAAAATCAGCATGATACTTTTAATAAAGGCGGTAAATAATTAAAAATGGTTTCCCAAACTCAGTTAATGAAATTATAAGTTACAATGCGAAATGCAAAATGGTTAAACTCATAAAAAAAATTAAAAAAGCCGGTCTCGATAACTTTATGCTTTGTTTACTGGGTATGATCCTGTTGGCCTATATTTGGCCGTACCCGGGTACAAAAGAGAGTCCCTTGCATTTGTCCACGGTTTCAACATTTGCAGTTTCGGCCATATTTTTCTTTTATGGATTGAAGCTAAATCCGCAAAAACTGGTTATGGGTCTCAGTAATTGGAGGTTGCATTTGCTGGTCCAGTTGGCCACGTTTATGCTGTTTCCTCTTATTGCACTGCTTATTCATCCCTTCTTTCAAGGTGAAGTAGGGTCAACACTTTGGTTAGGAATCTTTTTTTTGTGTGCATTGCCTTCCACGGTGTCTTCGTCGGTGGTGATGGTTTCTATTGCCCAGGGAAATATCCCGGCGGCCATATTTAATGCTAGTATTTCCAGTTTGCTTGGAGTATTGATTACACCTCTTTGGATGGGTATTGTTTTGGAAGGTACTACCACCAGTTTTGACTTGTTGCCCGTGGTGGGAAAGCTATCCTACCAAGTGCTGTTTCCTGTCCTTATGGGTTTGATACTGAACAGGTTTTGGGGTGGATGGGCCGAGCGCAACAAAAACCGCATTAAATATTTGGATCAAGGATCGATTCATTTAATTGTTTATACTTCCTTCTGTGAATCGTTTTATGCCCATTTATTTGAAGGCCTTGGTTGGGCTAAATTGGTATTGCTTGGGCTGGGAATGGTTGCTTTATTTATAGTAATTTATGGTATCATTGCTATGATTTCAAAATTATTGCGTTTTAATAGGGAAGATCAGATCACGGCCTTATTTTGTGGTTCTAAAAAATCCTTGGTACAAGGCGCTGTTATGTCGAAGGTGCTGTTTGTGGGGCCACAAGCCGGGGTGATGTTATTACCCATTATGATTTTTCACGCTTTTCAGCTCATTATGGCTAGTAATATCGCCCAACGTATGTCTCTTCAACTGGGTGAGAAGTCGGCGAAGTGAAAGCAATCTTTAATTAAACATTTAAAATAACCTACATGAGATTTATAAATGGACTTATAAAACTGGCCATTTTTGTGATATTACTCTTTGGTGTGAAGAGTATTTATGACCACGTTAAAACCGGCTCGTTGTTGCCCAATTGGTTTCAAAACAAGGAGTCAATGGCCACTACGCACCATATACTTTTGCAGGAAATTACCACAATGGGTAAGCTGGAACTAGTACGATATAACTTTAAAGACGTAGTAGAACAAGAAAAAACAAATTTGTTTCTGCCAAATGCAAAAGCAGTTTTAATTGTACAGGGGGAAGCCATTGGCTGTGTGGATCTTACTTTGGTGGAAATCGCCGACATTACCGAAAATGAAGAATTTTTGGTTTTGAACCTTCCGGAGCCTGAGTTATGTGTTTTTAAAATTGATCATAACAAATCAAAAGTGTACAATACCGAATATGCATTTACGGACGAGTCCAAACTAATTGATGAAGCTTATAAGCATGCAGAAAGGCAAATACAACAATCGGCTTTGGATATGGGGATTTTGGATCAGACCCGTGAAAATGCCAGAAAGATATTAACTCCCATCTTTGAGAAATCAACTGGTAGAAAGGTGGTGATTAAATTTCCTTTGAACCAGAAAATAGATAAACTAAGATAATCCTAAACCCGGCTTTTGCCAAAAAAGAAAAACCTATGTTATCGCTTGAACAACTAGTAGCACAAGTAAATGAAGAACAGATAGAAACCATCGTTGTGGCTTTTACCGATCACTACGGCCGGCTCATGGGAAAACGTGTAGATGCAGAATATTTTTTAGAAACGGTTGCCCATGGAGGCACACATGGATGTAATTATTTGCTGACTGCTGATATGGAAATGGAGCCTGTTCCAGGCTATAAGTACGCCAATTGGGAACTAGGGTACGGTGATTTTCACATGGTTCCCGACCTGTCTACTTTACGGGTAGCGAGTTGGTTGGACAAAACCGCCATGGTGTTATGTGACCTGTCGAATGAAAAAACGCATTCCTTAGATTCCGTAGCTCCGAGATCCATCCTCAAAAATCAGCTGGATGAGTTAGCAAAAGATGATCTGAAATGCTTTGCAGCTTCTGAACTTGAGTACTATTTGTTAGAAAATAATTACAAAGATGCTTTTGAGAAAAACTATCAAGACTTAACTCCGGCGGGTTATTATCTGGAAGATTACCATATAATGCAAGGTACCAGAAATGAGAAATTTACTGCAGTGGTTCGGAGACACCTGAAAAAATCGGGTATTAAAGTCGAGACTTCGAAAGGAGAATGGGGGCTTGGGCAGCATGAACTGAATGTGAAATATTCCGAAGTGCTTCCGATGGCAGACAACCATGTCATTTACAAGCAATGTATGAAGGAAATAGCAGATGAAATGGGGCTTTCGGTTACTTTTATGGCGAAATATGTCACGGATCAGGCGGGTTCAAGTAGCCATATTCACATGGGCTTGTGGAAGGATGGTAAAAATGCATTTATCGGCGATCAGCAATTCGGGCCAGTGATGGGTTCGGATATTTTTCGTTGGTTTTTGGGAGGCTGGATCAAACACGTGCCTGATGTGATGCCGTTTTATGCTCCCACAATTAATTCTTACAAACGGTTTGTGGATGGTTCATGGGCACCCACCCGTTTGGCGTGGAGTTACGATAACCGTACAGCTGGATTTAGAGTAGTGGGTTCTGGGGCTAGCTTACGTATTGAATGCCGTATACCAGGTGCCGACTGTAACCCTTATCTTGCGTTTGCGGCCTCTTTGGCTTCGGGACTAGCAGGAATTAAAAATAAAGTAGAACCACCCGAAATTTTTGAAGGGGATATTTATGCCGCTGCACATCTACCACGTGTTCCCTATACGTTGGCGGAGGCTATTCCGCTTTTCGAACATAGTGCTTTTGCAAAAGAAGCATTTGGGGAAGAGGTAGTAGCGCATTACACGCATTTTTTCAAAAAAGAACAAGAGGCCTTCGATCTTTCAGTGACCGATTGGGAGCGCCGTCGCTATTTTGAAAGGATTTGAGAATACATTGTTAACGAATTAGAGCTTGAAAGGAAATTATTTTGTAGGCCATTTGCTTTCAGAGGTCAGAACCAGACTTTTAAGTTAATAGCATTTTCTGGAATTTGGAGGATCGAAAGTAGTTTCAAAAACTAAATAAATCGAAACAATGTCTATCACATGGTATATTTAGGTATGATTTTTACAGTGATATTACTCTTCATGAGTGCTTTATATGTAGTGTGCAATTAGTATACCTTTAAATACCGAGATATGTTACTCCAATTTAAATATGTTGTTTTACTTATAGGTGTTTCCCTGTTTTCTTGTCAGGCGCAAACAGAATACAAGCAAGGTAATGATTTGAACCTGAAGCTTATGACGGACGCACTCACGCGGCCAACAGCTTTTGCATCGATTAAAAGCGCCCCTTCATTACTTTTTGTGGTGGAGCAAGAAGGGAGAGTACGTATTCTCAAAGACGGTACACTGTTGGAGAAACCTTTTTTGGATATCACCGATGCTGTGTTGAAAAAAGAGGGATATGACGAGCGGGGGCTGTTGGGTATTGCCTTTCATCCCGATTATGCAAAAAATGGAAAATTCTATCTCTATTGCAGTGTAGCAGTAACAGATGGGGCTAAAGGAGTAAATAATAGGAGTGAAGTACGCCAGTATACCGTATCCAATGGCAATCCTTTGCAGGCAGATAAGTCAAGTTTAAAAAAGGTTTTGATTTTTGATCAGCCTGAAGGTAACCATAATGGGGGAGATTTAAAATTTGGCAATGATGGTTACCTCTATATTTCTGCAGGTGATGGCGGCGGTGCTGGTGACAAGCATGGTGATATTGGTAATGGCCAAAACCTCAACACCTTGCTCGGTAAAATATTAAGAATTGATGTAAGTACACTTCCCTATAAAATCCCTACGGATAATCCATTTATTGGTAAAACCGATACTAAACCTGAAATTTATTCCTATGGCCTCCGGAATCCATGGCGTATGAGTTTTGATCAAAAAACCAATGAATTATTTGTCGCCGATGTGGGTCAAAATAAATATGAAGAAGTAGATATCGTGACAAAAGGAGGAAATTACGGCTGGCGGGTTCTTGAAGGTTACCATCCTTATAACGAGAAAGATCCACGCCCCACTAACCCGATCGACCCTATTTGGGAATATCCTCATGCGGACGGTATTAGCATCACTGGTGGGTTCGTATACCGCGGACGTGAAATTCCTAATTTAGTGGGGAGTTATCTTTTTGCGGACTTTTC
>CAXBLH010000401.1:0-5437 GCA_963976315.1 uncultured Dyadobacter sp. | reverse complement strand
CCGTATCCAGTATACCATCATTGTCATCATCCACATCCACATCATTACAGATTCCGTCGCCATCGTAGTCGTCGGATGGAAGGGTACCACCCACGGTACCTGCGCATTGCAATGTTAGAGGTAAGTTCTCAAGCCCTTGAAGTGAATGGGGTTTCCCAATTTCCAAATTCCAGTCACCTCCTTGGCCTGTTAAATTATTGGATGCAGAAACCGATATATGTAAAGCTTGTTCCAAGGATCGTACTGCTTTTTCTCCCACGTCTCCTTTGGCAAACTCACATCCATATATGTTTAGTTGCTTCGTATTTTGATTATACTTTAAATAATTTTTGAAAAAACTTATCAGCTCCGTCGTTCCAAGCCACTGATCATTGAAGAACAATTTGCCTGGTTTGCCATGAGTTATAAAATGGAGTACTTCAGAATTATTAGATTGAACTGCATGAATTAGCTCGGGGTGCCGGACGATCGTTTTATCAATGTAGTAGTTTGCCGTAACGGCTTGTGATGAAAGAATAAAGAAGAGTAAAATTAATAGCTTACATTTTTCGAGGAGCTTTCCTGCTTTCTGAGGTTTACGTATAGTGGTTGTCATAATGCTTTGTGTTTGTTATGTGTATTAAAAATATAAAAGAGGTGATTGTTTTACCAACAAATTGGTTTGTTGATAGTTATGCCAAACATAGTTGTTTTTCCTTTAAATTAAAAGTAAAAATTTAACTCTTTTTGAGACGTAAAAATTGACTTTTGGTTACTGTATTTTGTTAAATTTTTGTGTAGAAAAACTGCTTGTTTTGATACTAAAACAAGTTCTCTTTTTTTTGAAAAATAGCCAAAAGAAATGTTTTAATTATTGTAGTTAAAATTAAATTGAAAGTAGTAAAATGTACTTTATTTGAAATTGTTAAGGTAGGTGTCTATACTAATATATGGATCCAATGTTTTAAAATAAGGTGAATATTTTAAAAAAAATACTTTCGACAAAATTTAACTATAAGGTAAAAAAAGCTTCTATATATAAAGTATGATGGTACTATTATTCTATTAGTTTGGAATATACGGATTATTTTCTTCACTTAATAAATACGAGGTTTTAACAACTTACCTGCTTTATTTTATAAGCGATCAAAGGATTGTGCAAGGTGTACACTAACTTTCAGGATGGCGATACCATCCAATATTAACCCATATTAATAGAATTTTGTATAGAATAAAATCGATTAAATTAATTTTTTGTAGAGTTATTTTGTATAATATTTATTAAATTTAAACTAACTTTCTATGTAAAAAGTGAAATTGCCATTTTTATTAAATAAAACTTACAAATATGAGAATCACTATTTTTGGCGTTCTTTACCTACTCTCCATTCTAAGTTTTGCCCAAAATTCTGGCATCCAAATGGAATATTCAACAGCGGAAATTAGTGTGATGGAGCAGCGGAGTCGGGGTAAGGCCATTCAAAACCGTGCTGCTCATTTGTCACTGGCAGCCTCTCAAAATTATGATGTACAATATTATAGATTAGAATTGGAGGTTGACCCAGCTGTAAATTTTATTCAAGGAAAGGTGACTGTTTATTATAAAATGTCCAGTACTTCAGATAAAATAATTCTGGATTTGACTCAGAATTTAACAGTTTCAGAAGTGATGCAACGAGCGACTCCCATAACACACCTACAGCAAGATGATCAACTTGAAATTACAATACCGACGACTTCCATCGGAGTTTTGGATTCGGTGAGTATCGTTTATAGTGGCGTTCCAGCAAGTAGCGGGGTGGGGAGTTTTATTGTCACTTCCCATGGAGATCCTAGTATACCAGTCATGTGGTCTCTTAGCGAACCATTTGGCAGTAAGGACTGGTGGCCGTGTAAAAATGGACTGGACGACAAAGCAGATAATGGGGTGGATATAATCGTTACTTTTCCTTCCTCATTTACGGATGGCAACAGCGACTTGCATACGTACAAGGCCGCTGCTAATGGGCTGTTAATTGGTGAAAAGGATTTGGGAGATGGTAGAACCCGTACCCACTGGAAACATTCCTACCCGATCGCCAGCTATTTGGTTTGTTTTGCAATCACCAATTACACGGTATTTTCCAATTCAGTAACCATCAACGGAACTGAATTACCCATGCTGACCTATTGCTACCCAGAAAGCTTAGCGATCTTTACCGATGGGACTCAGAATGCCTTGGATGCTTTACAATATTTCAGCGGATTATTTGGGGATTATCCCTTTTTGAACGAAAAATATGGACATGTACAGTTTGGCTGGGGTGGAGGAATGGAACATCAAACCAATTCATTTATGGTGAGCTTGAACGAAAGTCTTGTAGCTCATGAACTGGCACATCAATGGTTTGGTGATAAAGTGACTTGTAATAGTTGGGAAGATATTTGGCTTAACGAAGGCTTTGCGACGCACTTGTCCAATATGTATCGTGAAAATAAATATCCAGAGACCAAAATTGCCATTCGCTCTAATGAGGTCAATAGTATCACTTCGGTTTCCAATGGTTCGGTAAAAGTGGATGACATTACGAGTGTGAGCCGTATTTTTAGTAACCGACTAAGTTATTACAAAGGATCACATCTGATTTATATGTTGCGCTGGATATTAGGGGACGCAGTTTTTTTTGAAGCTATTACTAATTACCTATCCGATCCTGCTCTAGCCTATAAATATGCTAACACCGCAAATTTGAAAACACATCTGGAAACGACAAGCGGTAAAAATTTAGATTATTTCTTTGAGCAATGGTTCGAAGGAGAAGGTTATCCCTCTTATAATGTAAAATGGCAAAGTGTGGGGAGTACTGTGTCTTTTACCATTGAGCAAACTACCTCTGATGCTTCGGTGTCCTTTTTTCGCCTTCCTGTTCCACTTTTATTTAAAAATGAAACCTCCGGGCAAGAGAAATTAGTAGTGGTGGATAATACTTCCAATAACCAAAGTTTTACAGAAACGCTAGGCTTCGAAGCAGAAAGCGTTACGATTGATCCTGAGTATTGGCTCATATCCAAAAATAATACTTCCACTAAAATTGCTAATCCCCTTCCGGTGCACTTTTCTAATATTGATATTGACTGCCACCAAAATCAGGTGGTGCTTACTTGGAATACTACAATGGAAGAGTTGGTGTCACATTTTGAGATTAAAAAAAGCAAGGATGCTATTCATTGGATGACTTTGGGCACTGTGGATGCAAATGGTTCTACTAAGCGTTATTCGTTTTCTGACCCAACGATTACCTCAAATAATAGTTACTATCAAATCCTTGGCGTTGATTTGGATGGAACTATTCAACCGACCCGAATATTAACCAAAAGCTGCTCCGCCGATCTATCCCAAACCTTTATTTTGTCTCCTAATCCTGTTCACGAAAAGCTGTTTTTTAAAGAATTAACGTATCAAACAGGTGTTGCCCAAGTGGATATTTTGAATCCCAGTGGACAAATTCTAATTAGTGAAAAATATAATTTTGAAGCGCTATTAAATCAAGGTGTCAATGTTGCTACCTTACCAGACGGGCTTTATATGCTACGATTAACAGATCCCTCAGGGAAAGAGCCCGCAGTTTTTAAATTCATAAAAAATTAGAGTTAAATCACCTTAGATTTCCGCTGAAAATTCTGCTTTATATATTACCGCAGATAAAGACAGAAAAGATGCGCAGATTTCCGTGGAAAAAGCAGAGAAATGCCTATTCCATATTATGATGACGTTGCTTTTTGGCAAATGCTTTACCTTAGAAAAGATTTCAGGGCTAGCGCCCCTTGGTGACCACACTCCTGATTTTTACTACGGAGATTACAGGGCTCTGCCCCTTAATTTTGAGCTTTTGGTAAACCAGTTTTTGAAACAAGATTTGGCGGGTACTGTTCTCCATTTTAAAGTTCATACCAATCATTTCATCCTCATAGATTTATTCTACAAAATATCATTTCAAGTACTTTAAAAGCAATCCAGATTAAGCGGAGGAAGGTGATATATTGAATAATGGAATTAGAAATTTTCCTTGTTTATCATCTTAAAGGGGTGTTAGCCCTATAATCATCGTAGCGCCAATTTACCTCTATTCTCACAAAAAAGGAGCGTAGCGCTGATAGCATAATTTTAAAGATTTTGGAAGTCTTTTGGGTCAACAGTGAGAAAGAAATTAGCGAGAATCAGTGGATTTAACACTTGACAATCCGTGGTAAAAGAATGCGCTCTATTTCTTAGGGAGTTTTCAAATTAATTACGAGCTTCTAAAAATGATACCAGAAAACACTCCACATCAGTTTCTGTTTGAACAGAGAGGTAATTGTGGCTAACTTTGAACGAATAGAAATAGAGTTTTAACCAAAGAAACTTTTAAAGAAAATTGTAAACCTATCCACCTTTTGAAAAGAAATTAAATAGAAACTATGATAATCAACCAAATAGATCAGATTCAGGATTCGTGCTTAGCCATCATCACTTTTGAGAAAGGGGCAGAACCACAAGAACAAGATTATTTTCGTGCGGATAAAGGGGAAATATGGTGGACGGGAGCCGAAGAGCTGTGGCTGGGATTAGGTAAAGAACCCAAACTGCCTTCGCTGATCGGTATTTTTAGGAAGCTATTTCATAGCAGAAAAGAAAGATGGCCTTTGGAGTTATCATTGGATGCAAGAGGGAAGTCCCCGGAATGGATAGAAATGGCAATTACTGGCATTGTTTTGGGGGGATATGATCTCCAACTGTATAAAACAGAGCGAAAAGAATTTAGTAGGTTTTTTAAGGAGGAAGGTCAATTATATATTTTAGTAGATGAAATTACGGATAGTATAACCCAGAAGATAAAGCAGGCAGAATATACGGCCGAAGTCCAGTTGAAAGTGATGGATCTGATGAATGCTCCGGGTAATAAAAAACAACCTGAAGTACTGGCCGAGTGGGCTACAAATTCTGGGTTGCTATATGGTTATACCGTCAATATATTGGAAAAGGATGCATTGGAAGCCGAAGGTATGCATGCCTTGTTGTCCGTAAGTAACGGAAGTGGTGCGTCCCCCGTGTTGATCTCAATGGAATACCAGCCAGAAGTCTACTCAAAAACAGTGGCTTTGGTAGGAAAAGGAGTCACTTTTGATACGGGCGGAATTTCCATTAAAGGTTCTTCTAATATGCACTTAATGAAAAGTGATATGGGAGGAGCAGCGGCCGTGTTGGGTACTATGGAGCTGGTTGCAAGGTTGGGGTTGCCAATACGCGTGATCGGGGTGGTGCCTTCCACCGAAAATTGTATTGACGGCCTATCCACCAAACCAGGAGATGTTATTGGGTCTTATGCAGGGAAAACCATTGAAGTAATAGATACTGACGCTGAGGGTAGGTTGATTTTAGCAGATGGTTTGAGCTACGCCGTCAAGAATTACGGTCCAGATGTGCTGATAGATCTGGCTA
>CAXBLH010000400.1:0-5440 GCA_963976315.1 uncultured Dyadobacter sp. | reverse complement strand
CGCACAAAAAATAAGCTATAAACAATTCTATCATTAAAATTTAAACAGGCTCTTACTAAAAGGAATGAAGTATTTTTTTTGGGATTTTATAATGAATCGTCAGATCCAAAACAGCATAAACGAAGCTTAAAAGCACACAAAGTTGCACTTGTTAATGAAGCTTATAAGGCTGCTCCTCACTGAAAAGATTTCAAAACTATGCTCCATTTTGGGAAGTGCAGGAGATGGAGGTTTCTAACTCAAAATTTTCAACATTACCAAATATTATCAATCAGATAGCCATTTGGAGTCCAGTTATTGTTACCCTATTTTTCCAAGTTAATGTTGAAATCCCCATCCATTACCAATTTCCCATCCACGGGTGCAGGGCTACCTGGCATTTGGAAACCCTTTATTTTGGTGGTTTTGCCTTTACTTAGAATATCAAAAACTTGTTTTTCTGTCAGGGTCTTGCCCATTATTTCAAAGGGGATTTTAAAACCACATATTTGAAAATTGGTACAACCGTATGCTGTTTTTCCTTTTTTTAGCATTTTGTCTTTGCATTTGGGACAAAATAAAGTTTCCAGATCAATTTCAACTTTTGGTTTAACAATTTTTGGCTTGGCGGGCTTTGAAGCTTCTGGGGCAGCTACGGGCTCACTTGCAATAGAAATCGCCTTACCTACGGTTCGTTTAACTTCGTTGGTGAGGGAAACCACCATTTCTATCAATTCTGCCTTGAAGGTTTCCATTTGATACTCCCCTTTTTCAATGAGGCGTAACTTTTTTTCCCAAAGGCCGGTGAGCTCAGCACTTTTCAATATTTCTACTTGTATGGTGTCGATCAAATCCATACCTGTTTGTGTAGCGACTAAGTTTTTCCTTTTCTTCTCAATGTATTTTCGCTTAAATAGCGTTTCAATAATATTAGCTCTGGTAGACGGCCTACCTATTCCATTGTCCTTCATGAGCTCCCGCATTTCATCGTCATCTACCTGTTTGCCTGCGGTTTCCATGGCACGCAATAGGGTAGCTTCGGTAAAATATTTTGGAGGAGAAGTTTTACCTTGATGGATTCTGGGGTCATGTGGGCCGGTTTCTCCAATTTCAAAATTGGGCATTACTTTTTCTTCCTCTTCTTCTTTTTTAGCCGACTTATCATGGATATATATTTCCCGCCAGCCTAGCTCTAATATCTGTTTACCCGTTGCTTTAAACTCAACTTGGCCTACTTTACCTAGGACCGTAGTATTAGAAACTTTACATTCTGGATAAAAGGCCGCTAGAAAACGGCGTACGATCATGTCATAAATCCGTTTTTCGTCTTGCGACAATCCATTCGGAAGCACTCCAGTGGGTATGATCGCATGGTGATCCGTGACCTTTTTATCATCAAATACGGCTTTTAATTTGGGGATAGGGTTTGCCAGGATTTGGGTGGTGAACTGGCTATAATAAGTCAGTTGACTCATGATACCGGCTATTTTTGGATGTAGGTCTTCGGAAAGATAGGTGGTATCTACGCGGGGGTAGGTCACATACTTTTTTTCGTACAAGTTTTGTATAAATTTGAGGGTGTCCTCCGCCGAATAGCCGTATTTTTTATTGGATTCTACTTGGAGAGAAGTAAGGTCAAACAGTTTAGGATTCCCTTCCTTACCTTCCTTTTTCTCGTAATCAGTAACTATGAAATCATGTTCTTTTAGGTACGACAGCCCTTTTTCTGCCTTTTCCAGCGTTTTTAAACGGTCAATAGTAGCTGTAAATTCCGTTTCACGATAGATCGTTTTAAGCTCCCAATATTCTTCTACAATAAAGCTGTTAATTTCCTTCTGTCTAATGGCGATAATAGCAAGCGTAGGTGTTTGAACCCTCCCAATAGACAGTACCGCTTTGTCCCGGCCAAATTTCTTGGTAAAAAGCCGGGTGGCGTTCATGCCGAGTAGCCAATCTCCAATGGCTCTGGCGCTTCCTGCTGCATACAGGTTATCATACAAATTGCTTTCTTTCAGGTTTTCGAAGCCTTCTTTGATGGCACTTTCTGTAAGGGACGAAATCCATAGCCGTTTGATAGGAACTGCACATTTTGCTTTCAGAAGTACCCAGCGTTGAATTAGTTCTCCTTCTTGGCCCGCATCCCCGCAATTAATAACTTCTGAGGCATTTTGAACCAGTTTTTCAATGATTCCAAATTGTTTTTTTACACCACCATTGTCTATTAATTTGATACCAAAACTGGAAGGGATCATGGGTAATTCTTCCAGACGCCAATATTTCCATTTTTCGGTATAATCGTGGGGTTCTTTTAAGGTACAAAAATGTCCAAATGTCCAAGTTACCTGATAGCCATTTCCCTCATAAAATCCATCTCTGCGTTGCTTAGCACCGAGTACTTCGGCGATGTCTTTGGCTACACTTGGTTTTTCGGCAATACAAACTTTCATGATTTTTACTTTTACCTTTTCGATTTAAAGAAATCAATTCAGGCATTATTTATGAATTCGAGCCGCAAATATTAGCATTTTTATTTACTTGCCTATTAGTTACGTGAAGCGGCGAAATAAAACAACATATTCAGACAGTAGAAAAGTTTAATTGAAATGATACAAAATTTAAAAGTTTTGGCATTTGATGCCGATGATACGCTTTGGGTGAATGAACCCTATTTTCGAGAGACTGAGGAGAAATTTTGCAGCTTGTTAGAAGACTATCAACCACACCATACCGTGGCCAAGTCGTTGTATAAAACCGAGATAGACAATCTGCCGTTGTACGGTTATGGTGTGAAGGGGTTTATGCTAAGTATGATTGAAACGGCCCTGACTATTAGTGAAAATACGGTAAATACAGAGGTATTAGAAAGGACTATTGCCTATGGAAAGGAATTGTTGGGAAAACCCATTGAGCTCTTGGATGGCGTGAAGGAAGTTTTGGAAGTACTTACCAAAGACTATAAGCTGGTAGTAGCTACTAAGGGCGATTTGTTGGATCAGGAAAGAAAGCTTCAAAAATCAGGGTTGGATCATTATTTTCATCATGTGGAGGTGATGAGTGATAAAAAGTTAGCCGATTACCAAAAGCTGATCCGTCATTTGGATATTGAACCAAACGAATTTCTAATGATCGGTAATTCTCTAAAATCCGATGTTTTACCCGTTTTAGAATTGGGCGGTTATGCGGTGCATATTCCTTATCACATCACCTGGGAACATGAACGCATAGAGCATCGGGTCGAACATGAACGTTTTTTGCATTTTGATAAAATTTCTGAGATTTTACCGTTCTTGCAAAAATGAAGCAGTTGTTGGACCTAGCTACTTGGGCTCGTAAAGAGCATTACCATTTTTTTAAACAATTTAGTGAACCGTTTTTTGGCATAACCACCGAAATTGATTGTACGATAGCCTACGAAAAATGCAAGGCAAACAAGAGATCATTTTTTATCTATTATATGTACCAATCATTAGTGGCGGCCAACGAAACGGAGCCATTTCGCTATCGAATTGAAAACGATCAGGTATATATTTATGACCAAACCCATGCGTCATCAACCATTGATAGAGAAAACGGCACGTTTGGTTTTAGTTATATTGATTTTTACGACACTTGGGAAGAGTTTGAAAAATATGCTGTTATTGAAATTGACCGGGTAAGACAAAGTAATAGTTTGATGCCTGCCCGACTGTCCGAAAACTTGATACATTATTCTTCCATTCCCTGGATCAAGTTTACATCGTTAAGCCATGCCCGAAATTTTGCATTTGCCGATAGTACTCCTAAAATTACTTTTGGTAAAATGAGCCTTGAAAACAATCGACGAATGCTACCAGTATCTATTCACGTACACCACGCCCTCATGGATGGATTGCATGTGGGAGAGTTTGTGAATCGATATCAGGAGTTAATGAACAGTTGATTGGTTTCCGGAAAGAAATAAATCACTTAATTTGTCTAATACACATCAATCTAGTGTTTTTTTTATCCTAATTCAAAAGTGGTTACGCCAAAAACCTTATCGATCTCAATAGGAGGAGGATTGCCAAAATACATTCTTGCACATTCGAATACATATTTCGCTTCATACTCTTTTACAAGTTCAACGGCACCTTGATTTAGCGCTGGAATATCAATATACAATGGCTCACCGATAACTGAGTTTAAACAAGCCTTATAAAGCGCTTCGGCAATAGTTTCATTATTGGCAAATAAAGGGCAGATCTTATATCCAGAAATTACTTTCCTTACAATGGCAAAGCCCTTAATTTGATTGTTTTCAACATACTTAAAGGTTTTATTATGGGGGAGGTTCAGCCAAGGAATAAGGAATTGAGGGCGTGAAAATCCAAAACATTTTTTATCGTAGGCCAATACGGAGGGGATATCCTCTTCGACTATGGGATGTATATTGGGATCAATTGGTAAAGGGATGCCTAACTTTTCATAGCGAATATCCCTACCTATAATTTTGAATCCACCTCTTTGATAAAATGGTTGCATGGCGACTACACCATCCATTCCAATAGCAGCATCTTTATTTAACCGGGACAATAAGGTATCGCGTCGCTGAAACCAAAGCTTTCTGCCTATTCCCAAAGATCTATATTCTGGCTTTACAATAAAAAAGCCCATAAATCCGAATTCTTTTTGATAAGAAACAATAGATCCACCAGCTACTAAATCGCCCTGGTAGTAATATCCATAGAAACCTTCGGGGTCGGTGGCCCAAAATACCTCAGCATCATAGAGGCCCGGGTTCCATCCTTCTTTTTCAGCCCAGCTTAATAAAGTCTTTAGGCCTTCATATTCCAATTTTACAAACTGTAATTGATTTAAATTTTCCATAAATAGCTTCTCTATTTAATATTTATCTCTTAATCTGGTACTTCACTGAGCGATTAAACAAATAGTCTAGTAAAACAAACCTGCGCTATTTTTTAAAAACAGGTTCCATTAGGAATTGTATTTTTTATAAACAACCCATCCGCATATAGGGTACTGGTTTACGTTGAAGGGGAGTGGGTATAGTGAGTGTGGATCAAACAATGGCTATTGGTAATCCATTTGCCTTTATAAGTAGCCGGTCAAACAAGAAGGAAATTAACCTCCGAGTTGGTATGTTTATTACTACTGAATGGCGATAAAATGGAACAATCAGAACCGGCTTTACGCTTTCAGAGATAACTATTTATTCGATGGATAACTAAAATTTCTAGCTGTTTTATTTTAAACTCAAACCACTCTTCTCGAAATTTTGAATGATTAACGGCATGCTTAAAATTGCCAAATGGTTTATTCCTTTGCAGGATGTTTTCCAACTGGAATTGTAACTCTGTATCGGGGATTTGGGCTACAAATCGTTCCATGATTTTAAACGATTCAAAAGTTTCAACGGGTTCTATTTTAATAAAACCAGAACCACTTTCGGTTACCCGACCCAAATCTGCTTGATCCTCTTCCG
>CAXBLH010000399.1:0-5472 GCA_963976315.1 uncultured Dyadobacter sp. | reverse complement strand
CCAACTGACGAATCGAAAGATAAGATACAGCCGTAAGGATCGCATTGCCTAATCCTAATGCATGGTCCTTTAAGGACATGGAGAGATCGGGCCTGAACATAAATAATATACCCACGAATCCAATAAAAATGGCCGACCATTCCTTAATATTGAGCGTCTCCCCTACTAAAAGCCAAGAGAACAAAGCCAGAAAAATGGGATAGGTATATTGGTAGGTAGAAGCCCTACCCAAGCCCAGGACTTGTATTGCATAAAATAACATATATAGCGAGAGTGTTCCTACTATTCCTCTAAAAAGTAACAGCACCATTTTTCCACCACCTTTTTGCTCCAATGGTCGTTTTTTGATACTATAAAGAATAAAAGCCACACCTACTATATTACGGAAAAATACAAGTTCCACGGTATGAAAATCTTCACCCAGCCATTTGGAAATAGCCGATGTGATGGCAAAGAAAAAGGAAGCGCCCAGCATGAGCTGAACCCCTTTTAAGTCATCAGAAATCGGAAGTCGGATACTTTTATAGGAAAACAAATCGTATTTTTTTGCAAAGTTACACGATTCTCCAGAACAGTTTGCCCCGAATAAGTATTCTTATAGCTCGGTAGTATTAATATTTTACTACCTTTGCATCGATTTGGTGCCCTTTACCCGTCCAAACTGGTAATATGGCTTAATAGGGAATCCCGTGAAGTACGGGAGCTGTCCCCGCAACTGTAAGTCTGACAACGTTAATTCAAATCTACTAGGCCACTGTTTTGCTTGGACAATTCGGGAAGGCAATGAATTAAAAAGACGAGCCAGGAGACCTGCCAATTGTTTGGTTTTCAATCTTTCGGAGGAAAAGCATTGATATACAGTCAGCTATATGTATAATTCAATTAAAAAAAGGGTCTCTTCAAAAGGTAAGCAGGGCATTTATGCACTCCTTATGCTACTTCTTTGTGGATCAAAAGTACTCGGACAGACAGACTCTATTCAGTTAAATACAGTGGTTGTTAAAGGCTTTTCACCACAGAAATATATGGCTGGTCTGAAAATTCAAAAATTGGACTCTTCCTTGTTAGCGCAATACCGTTTCCAAAATGTAATGGATTTGCTTTCTACTCAAACGCCGCTTGCATTCCGGGATTATGGTCCTGGACAACTCAGTACTGTTTCCTTCCGAGGGACATCGTCCAACCATACTGCTGTACTCTGGAATGGGCTAAATATCAACTCCCCAAGTCTTGGCCAAACCGACTTCTCTACCATACCGGTAGCCAGTTTTGAGGAGCTAACGGTGCAATACGGTTCCGCAGCAAGTATTATTGGCTCAGATGCGGTGGGAGGAAGCTTACTTTTGAATAGCAACCCAACTTTAAAAAATACAAATATCACAGTCGGACATAAACAAGGAAGCTTTTATAATAATAGCTCTCAACTTTCCGCAAATTATGATTTAAAAATCTCCCCAAAGTGGCAGCTATATGGCAAAACGGTTTTTTACCAGTCAGCGATGTTTAATAAGTATCCCTATCAGGAGCGTAAGAGGGTAGCACTTTTACCGTCTGAAACTTTTCAAAAAGGTTTCGTGCAGGATATCACCTTAAAGTCAAAAGGAAATCAGGTAATTAATGCACATATCTGGATTACAGATAATAAATTAACGCTTACACCAGACGAACTACAAGGCAGGGAACTTACCAAAACAACTGCTTACCGCACCCTGGTAAATTATAAACTAGGTGATTTCAGCGCACGAACGGCGTGGATAAGAGACGTTATCGATTATGGCAAAGGCGACTATTCGGATTTGGACCATGCGGTGATCGATAAGTTCTCCAATCGGATGGAATATGAATTTCGAAAAAATATAACGAGCAAAAGCTTTGTAAATTTCCATGTAGGCGGCGAGCATAATCATTACAGAGCCAGCTTGGTAAACTATGTTGACCCTATTGTTACTGAAAACCGGCTAGATGCTTTTTTACTATCTCGTTTTCAAATCAATAGCCGTATTACGACCTCTTTCAATTTTAGAAAAGCGGTAATTACAAAATACAGTCCCCCGATTACTCCATCATTTGGCACTAATTTTGTACTTGTCCAAAATCAGAATTACCAATTAAATATTCGTGGAAATATTAGCCGAAGTTACCGCGTTCCGACGCTTAATGAACGCTACTGGAATGAACTGGGCAATCCGGACATTAAACCGGAATTTGGTTGGAACAAAGAAATTGGTATCGAGGACAGTTATGCGATAGCAAACAATCAAAAATTGCAAACATCGTTTTCCTTCTATCACAATCGGATCCACGACTGGACCTACTGGAACCCTGCAAAAAGCTACCATGTAGAAAATCTCCAGCAAGTTTTGGCTCAGGGGGTAGAAGGCACGATTGGCTGGCAACAAAACGCTGAAATGTGGCAATTGGGTATTCAAGCAGCATATTCTTACACCCATACCGTTCAGGAAAAGGCATATGATAGTTACTCTTCCGAAGTGGTTGGAAAGCAGTTGATGTATGTACCAAAGCACCAATTCAATTTGAATGGATTTGTCCAATTCCAACAAACTGCATTGCGCATTTATTATCAGGGAATCAGTAAACGATTTACAAAAGCAGACAATTCTAGATATCTGGATGGATACAATACAATTAACCTCAAATTATCAACTAAATTTAATTTCAATTCTGTTGGACTTGAACTTCAAGGACAGATTAACAATGTATTAGACACCTTCTATTTAAATGTCCGAAATTTTGCCATGCCCGGTCGAAATTACTCACTGAGTCTATTGGCAATTTTACCATTTAAGAAAGACTAATTTCACCCATTAAGAACACGAAAAACAACCATGATTAACACAATAAAGAGTATGAAAAAACAAATTTCCAATCTATTAGCCATAACAGTACTTTCGGCCTTTGCGTGGTCTTGTAACCAAAGTGATCCTAAGCCAAAAGGCGATTATGTACAAGGTGTATTTGCAATAAATGAAGGGAATTTCACTTCCAACGACGGATCGATTTCCTTTTTTGCAAGAGAAAATACCACTTCTGATGCTGATATTTTCAGTACTGTAAATTCGAGAGCCCTCAATGGCGGGATTCAAGGTTATAGCGTGTTTGACGACAAGGGGGTTATTCTTGTGGACAATTCGGCTTCGGGACAAGATAAAGTTGAAATTGTTGATGCCAATACAATGGAGTCGCTTGCTTCTATTGGTACTCCTGATATCGAAAACCCACGTGATGTAGTGGCCGTGAGCGAATCTAAGGTCTATGTTTCTTGTTGGGGAAATACCGGGACTTACCCTAATTTCTTTATATCCAACGGCTATGTGGCAGTCATTGATTTAGAAACAAATAAAGTAACCAAGAGAATCGCTGTTTCAAAAGGAATTGAAAACATGATTTATGATAATGGAAAATTATTTGTTGGCCGTGTGAGCTACAGTGGCTCTAACTACTTAACTGTAATAAACACCGCTACCAACGAAGTTATTAGAGAATTAGGCTTCAATGCAAGCCCTACTCCAATTGGAGTGGATGCCAATGGCAACCTTTGGGTACAAGCAGGATTAGACCTTGCCAAGATCAATCCAACTACGCTAGAAATTGTATCCACTATGAAAATATCAAGCGATGCCTCAAAAACTGCGGGAAATTTCGCATTTAGTAATGACCGAAGAACCCTCTATTTTGTACTTAGCTATTATGATGCCAATTACGTAACGCACGGAGCTACTTATAAATACGGTATCAACGAATCTCAAGTGAATGTATCAACACCTGTAATCAACCGCGTTTTTACTGGATTAGCAGTGGATCCATTGCAAGGTCTTATTTATGCAGCGGTAACCCCTTCTTATGCACAAGCAGGCTACGCAATAAGATACCGCACAGATGGCACGTTAGTCGATTCTATTAAGGTGGGTATTGCTCCCACTGGATTTTATTTCAGATAATTCTTTGCACTATTAGCCCTGAAAACCTCATTTCCAGTAAAATCGGAAATGAGGTTTTTTCATTAAAGAGGTGATTTCTTTACAGACAGTATCACTACAATTAATTTTATGATTCATTACATTGGGTAGCCTATATTTTGTTACTATATTCGGGAACACAGAATAGAAATAAGTTTACTAGCCCAAATGTTAAAATTTTTAGTTCTCTTTTTTACCACCACACTCATACTTTCCACAGGTATCAGATCTGTCCATTCCGAGGTTACACCAACATGGCTTGCAGAATACAATAAATTCAAAAAATATGGCGATGTGTATGTTGCCAAAAAAATACAAATCCCTTGTATTACCTATGAAACTTTTTTGTTTGATAAAAATGGCAAAAAACTGACACCAGCTTACCGTGATATTGGAGATTTCTCCAACGGACTAGCGGAATTTGTGATCGAAGGAAGTGCTGAAAACAAACAAGGGCTACATGGTTTTATCGACAAAAAAGGAAAAGTGGTGGTACCCGCTATCTACTTAGGAACCGATAAATTTAGCAATGGTAAAACTTGGGTAATGTATCAGTCCGGTGAACAATATGGACTATCGTACATCGACACTACCGGCAAAGAAATCTACCAAATCCCGGTGGATTTATTCAAAAACGATTTTCTGATTTCAAATGCTACCGTCGATTTTGTATGTAATACCGACACTAAAGAAGACATTATTTGGTGGAAAAAAGGAGAGATTTTTCTTCTGAATTGGAATTTTAGTCCTTTCATTGAAGCCGAAATCAAGAAAACAGAAGGTATTTACCATTTTTTGTACAAAGGAAAATATGGTATTATCGACAAAGATATGATACTCCGGATTCCGGTTGCACTCGATAATATTGACCCAGAATATGAATTTTCGGGGCAAGGCTTAGAGCGGATTCAATATGGCGACAAATATGGCTATATGAACCGAAACACGGGCGAAATTGTCGCTCCATTTATCTTTACCGATACTCGAAAACCAACCGCTGGCTTGTTTTGGGCCAAAAAAGAAGGCAAATGGGGTTGTATAGACGTAAAAGGAAGAACTCGAATACCCTTTAAATACGACGAAGCTACTGGCTTTACGGGCGAAGACCGGTCCGCAGTGGCAATCAATGGAAAGTTTGGACATATTGATAAAAAAGGAAATATCCGTACGCCCCTAAAATACGACTTTGCATCCTATTACAACCACGGTATTTCGATGGTAAGAATAAAAGATAAATACGGGTACATTGATGTCAAGGGGAATCCGATTACAGAATTCAAATATGACGAGGCTCTGCCATTCGATCACCTCACCACCCTGGCGGAGCGCTATGGTTTCAAATACGAGATTACGACCTCTGGCGAGGAGTCATTTGCGGGGTTCAATTACAAGTGGAAAGCACTTTTTATATTGCTAGGGCTTTTTGCTTTTATTTATTTCAACAATAAGGCCTATAGAATGAAACAAGAAAAAGGGGAGCGAAAAGAATACAAAA
>CAXBLH010000398.1:0-5494 GCA_963976315.1 uncultured Dyadobacter sp. | reverse complement strand
CAAACGCCTTAGACGGGCACCTAATACCAGGATTGGAACCGCTTGGCGTGCCACGTGAGTTAAAAGGCACTTCGGTTCCTTTTAAATTCAACGACTTACAGTCTTTTGAAAAAGCGTTAGAGCAACTTGGCGACAACATTGCAGCAGTGGTGATGGAACCCATGCGCTCTCAAGAACCGGAAAACGATTTCTTAAACAAAATCAAAAATAGGTGTCAGCAAGTCGGCGCTGTATTCGTAGTCGATGAGATCACCAGTGGAATGAGATACGGCTTTCCAGGTGCCATGGCCCGGTTAAATATTGATCCGGATATGGTAGTCTATGCCAAAGCAATAAGTAACGGAATACCCTTCGCAACCGTCATCGGTAGGGAAGAAATCATGACGGCTGCTGACAAAAGTTTTATTTCATCCAGCTACTGGACCGACGGTATTGGAACAGCTGCTGCCTTAGCTACTTTACATAAAATGGAATCTCTGGATATACATCAGGTAGTTTGGCAACGAGGAATTCAGTTTCAAAAAGCATTAAGCGAGCTGGCCTTATTATATCCTGCCTGCAAAATTCTGGTGGCTGGGATGCCGGTATCACCCTCTTTTACTTTCCAACTAGGAGCATATTCAGCGGTTGCAAAAAGCTATTATATCCGAAAAATGACCGAAAAGGGCTTTCTGGTTTCAGGTATCTATTATTTAATGTACACGCATGAAGACCAGCACCTATTGGCTTTATTAGAGGCATTAAATAGTGTACTCAAAGATTTGGAACAACTAATAATCAACGATCAATTACAGCTTGAACCCATTAATAAGGTAAGCAATCAGGGTTTTGCCCGATTAACTTAAATAGGAAACTATGAAACCAAATAAGCGTCGACAATTTCTGAAATCAACCTCCCAATATAGCCTTTCACTTTTGGTGTTACCATCCATACCCAGTAGCACTGTATTGGGAAGTTTTTGCATGGACAATGAATACAAGGTAGTATTGGAGGTGCCTACCAAGCATTTTGATGGAAAATCTTGCTATGTACACCCTCGGGCTGGTATAATTCCCAATGCTGGAAAACCCAGGGTAGTTATGACCATGAACACTTTGGATTTAGAGGGAAGTGATGTCTTTAAAGGGATGTTGGGAATGGAATCTGACGATCTGGGAAAAAACTGGACAAAGCCTAGTCTCGCCAAAAACCTGCAACCGCGATTCGAATCCATTGAGGGGGAAGAGCTTCCTGTTGCCAACAGCGATTTTTGGCCCGCTTATCATAAGAAATCAAGAACACTTTTAGGAATTGGCCATACAGTAGTTTATACCAAAGATTGGAAAATAACCAATCCAAGGCCAAGGCATACCTCCTATTCCGTTTATGATCAGCAATCAAAGACATGGACACTTTGGAAAAAGCTGGTTATGCCTGATACCGAAAAGTTTTATAACGCTGGTGCTGGATGTGTGCAAAGATTTGATGAAAAAGACGGCAACATTCTACTCCCTATTTATTTTAATCCAGCCGATAGCAATTCGCTGGTGACGGTATTGCGTTGCACATTTGATGGACAAGAGCTCAAATATCAAAGTCACGGAAATGAACTCAGTATTGATGACGATACCCGTGGTTTGGGTGAGCCCTCTATTACGCGTTTCAATAATTGGTACTTTCTTACAATCCGAAATGATAAGATGGGGTTTGTTACTAAAAGTAAAGATGGCCAGCAATTTGAAAAAATAAAACCCTGGCTTTTTGATGACGGTACACCTCTTGGAAACTACAATACCCAGCAGCATTGGGTAACACATAGCAACGCATTATATCTGGTATATACCCGTAAAGGAGCCAATAACGACCATGTGTTTAGGCATCGTGCACCGTTGTTTATGGCCGAAGTAGATCCCGACCGAATGTGTGTGATCAGAGAAACCGAACGCATAATTGTGCCTGAAAATGGTGCTAGACTAGGTAATTTCGGGGTAACCGATATAAGTCCAACAGAAACCTGGATAACCGTCTCGGAATGGATGCAACCCAAAGGAGTTGAAAAATATGGCAGCGAAGGGCGTGTGTTCGTAGCCCGGATATTTTGGAAGGAAACCAATAAGCTAATCTAATAATACAGTTGGCGTTTGCCACAAATAAAACTATTTCTAAACCGATTTAAATCAATCTATTAATTATGAGTGCATTAAAAACAGTAGTATCTAAAAAGTGGAAGTTACCTCGATTCACCATTTGGGCCCTACTTCTAATTGTTTCCACCTTTGGCGTTGGATTCAATGAAAAAAAAGAGGATCAAAAAGACAAAAAAAACAACACAGCGGCACCAGCCCTGAAAAAGATCAAGGACGTATTGATATACGAAGACCCTACCTTCTATTCCTCCTTTCCTTCTGTCATTAAACGACCCAATGGCGAACTTTTTGTGGCATTTAGGAAAGCTCCTGATCGATCGATTTTTGGGGAATCAAAAACGAACCATGTGGATCCAAATAGCTATTTAGTAATGGTTCGTTCAAAAGATGGCGAAAAATGGACCAAGGATACAGAACTCATTTATGCACATCCGTTCGGCGGTTCCCAAGACCCTTGTATGTTACAATTAAGGGATGGCACCATACTGTGTGCGAGTTATGGCTGGGCCTTTGTACGTCCTGAAGGTATTCCAAACCTCAAAAAGCCTTATTTTCAAGCTGCCGATGCCACTTTCTTAGGGGGATATTTGGTGAGATCCAAAGATGGTGGCAAATCGTGGAGTGATGCCATTTACCCTCCACACATTGAGCCAGAAATTAATTTTACAGCTGATGGCAAACCACTGCCTGCCTACAATAGAGGTGCTTTGTTAGAAGGCAAAAACGGTAAGATTTATTGGATCGTGGCTTCCTCTGACACCAACGCACCTAACAAAAAGACATCGAATCATTTAATTGTTTCGGAAGATAAGGGGCTGACCTGGAAATATTCGAGCGTGGTGGCAATCGATGATAAAGCATCGTTTAATGAGTCCTCCATTTATGAAACACCAAAAGGTGACTTAGTTGGTTTTTTAAGAACAGCTGGCATGGATGACCAAGCTTGTATAGCAAGATCGACAGATGGTGGCAAAAGTTTTAAATGGGAGAAAATGGGTTTTCAGGGTCACCCTTTAAACGCGCTTAGATTACCTGACAACCGCGTTTTATTAACTTACGGATACCGTCATAAGCCTTTTGGAATAAGAGCCCGAATTTTGAATGCGGAGTGTACTGACTTTGCGACTGCCGAAGAATTTGTATTGCGTGATGACGGTGGCAGCGGTGACCTAGGTTATACCTGGCCTGTGCAGCTTGACAAAAATCGGGTATTAGTAACCTATTATTTCAATAAGGACGGAGGCACCCGCCATATCGCCGGCACAATCGTCGAGATTAAATAAATTTCCAAACCGAGGAAAAGTGCTCCAAATTCAATTTTGGAGTCGCTTTTTTTAACCAATAATACTATGGATCATGTAGCAATCAAGCATGCTTTTGAGGAAGATGGTTTTGTGAAAATATCTAATTTTCTATCCAAAAAGCAATCACAAGAATTACAATCGAAACTGGATCAATTTATTGAAACAGTAGTCCCGACGATGCCCAAAGAGCATGTGTTTTTTGAGGATCAAGATAACAAATCCACATTAAAGCAGCTATTTCACCTTTCCAAATATGACACCTACTTTGAACAACTGGTACAGGGAAGCGAATTTGAAAAGTTAGCAGAAATTCTGTTAGGTGAAAAAATGGCCAAAAGGCAGGTCGAGTATTTTAATAAGCCGCCAGGGGTTGGGAAAGCAACACCCCCACATCAGGACAATTATTATTTTAAGTTAAGCCCCCCGCAGGCACTCACTTTTTGGATTCCATTAGAAAATGTAAATGAAGAAAACGGGTGCTTACGGTATCTCAAAAAATCACATTTGAATGGAATGCGCTCCCATGGCAAAACGACTACGCTTGGCTTCTCTCAAGGAATTGTAGATTATGGCACAGGCGATGACCCATCGAACGAAGTGGCTATGCCCGTAAACGTAGGGGACATTTTGGTACATCATAGTATGACGGTACATCGTGCGGATCAAAATAAAAGTACTACTCGATCACGACGAGTACTCGGTTTGGTATACTTTGGGGAAACAGCCATTGAGGATACAATCACTAAAGAGGCTTATCAAAAAACTTTATTCGAGAAGGAGAAATAATCAAAATAACACCATAAACTATGCCACCAAACTCTGAAATATTTAGTTTAAAAAATCACGTAATTTGGGTATTCGGAGGTGCTGGCTATTTGGGCCAGGCTACCACCATTTTGCTCCGAGACTTGGGAGCTACCGTACTTTGTATAGACTTAGAAAAACGTGCAAATCAATTTATTGAAACCATTGATCGGCATGAAAATATAATCCCCGTAACATTCGATGTGAATGACCATCAATTGATTGAGGACTTTGTGGAAGATCTCATACTTAAATTTGGTGTACCGCAAGGTCTTGTGAATTTCACATTTGCTTCCACCGCTAAAAAGTTGGAAGACCTTACGGTCTCAGATCTTGAAATGACAAACGGGGTGTCTATCACGTCTACCTTCCTAATCGCTCGAGCGCTTGGCACACGAATGGCCCATAGCAGCCATGGGGGTAGTATCATTTTATTTTCAAGTATGTACGGCTCCGTTTCACCCGATCCTACCCTTTATTTGGAACCCATGAACAAAAACCCGATTGAATATGGGGTGGCAAAAGCAGGTTTGGAACAAATGGTTCGCTATTTGGCCGTTCATTGGGGTACACAAAATGTACGATGTAATGCCATAGCACCAGGGCCATTTCCAAACCCATCCATTCAAAAAGAGCATCCTGATTTCGTGAATCGACTTGCCAATAAAAGTCCGTTGGGAAGAATCGGCCAGCCCGAAGAAATTGCCGGAGTTGTTGCATTCCTGCTTTCAAAAGCCTCCACCTATATTACAGGACAAACCATTGCCGTAGATGGTGGGTGGAAATGTTGGTAATCATAACAAAGATTGAATATGAGCTTAAAAATGAGTCGTTTCGTATTATTTAGCGTTATGGCTACGCTACTGTATAGTGGTAATCTCTTTGCTCAAAAAGCTGATTGGGATAGCACGTATAGGCCAGATATCTACCATCCACGGGTAGAAATGTTTAATTCTTTTAGCCAGTCAGCGGAGGATATCGTCTTCTTGGGCAATAGCATTACCTTCTGGGCTGATTGGCAGGAAGCTCTGGAAAATCGCAAGTTTAAAAACAGAGGGATACCCGGAGATACGAGTTTTGGAGTGTTGGAAAGGTTAACGGATGTTACCAAAGGAAGGCCTGCTCAGGTTTTTTTGATGATTGGTATTAATGACTTAGCCCGGAATGTGCCACAGGAAAAGCTAATACAAAATATAGAGCAAATAATTATCCAGATAAAACGAGAATCGTCTGGTACTCAAATTTTTGTCCAAAGTATA
>CAXBLH010000397.1:0-5505 GCA_963976315.1 uncultured Dyadobacter sp. | reverse complement strand
AAGTTTGCCTTGGAAAAGTGCCGATATATGGTTTGCTTCTGTTCAAAAGTGTTTTGGGCTACCCGCCGGTTTGGCGGTCATGGTGGTATCACCGTATGCAATTTCAAGGGCTGTGGAAATAGGGGAAGACAATCATTACAATAGTTTTAATTTTATTAGAAAAAACTTTCAAAAATGGCAAACCCCTTATACCCCTAATATTTTAGGGATTTATTTATTAGGTAAATCCATGGAGTCCATTGCTACTATTGAAGTTATATCTGAGGAAATTACAGCCCGTGCTCATGATTTGTATTCATTTTTTGAAAGAATAGGGTTAGATTTCGTTGTTAACCAAGGAAATGTGCAGTCAAAAACGGTTTTGGCCTTAAATATGAAGGAAGAACCTTTGTCTGAATTAAAGCGGCTGGCTAAGCAGCATGAAATTTTGTTAGGAAATGGCTATGGAGACTGGAAATCAAATAGTTTTAGAATAGCCAATTTCCCAGCTATTTCTGCTATGGAAATTGAGCAATTAAAAGCCTTTTTTGAAATCCATATTTAGTACTATGAGTAGTAATTCGTTAAAATGTGTTTTGTAAAGCAAGATTGAATTAACCCGTAAAGCTATTTTTTTTGATTTTCCTTTAAGAAAATTAGTTTTATTATACCTTATAACGAATGGTATTGTATGGAGGCTCCTGTTAATTGCAGCTAGAAGGCTTAAATTAACTAGCAAGCCGTTTTTGGCTAGAATACGACTGCCGGTTGCCATACAATACAAGTTGTAATAAAGTACCTTATTGATACCATAAAAATTTAGATAAAGGCAGTTGTGCGATTAGATATATTAAAACAATACGAGACACAAGCAAAATTTCTTGTTGCAATCGATTCTATCATTTTTGGATTTGATGGTGAAAACTTAAAGCTTTTGCTTGTTAAAAGAGGGATAGAAAAAGAAAAGGATACCTGGTCGTTAATGGGAGGCTGGGTCTTGCCTGAGGAAAGTCTAGAAAGCGCGTCTACCAGAATCTTATATGAGCTCACAAACTTAAAGGATATTTATCTGGAGCAGCTACATACCTTTGGTGACCCTACTCGTGATCCCGTTCAACGAACGTTTTCAGTGGCTTACTTTGCATTAGTAAACGTTTCGGATTATTATCAGGTAATTTCTAATAATTATGAGGCACAATGGTTCGCTGTGGACGAGCTGCCACCGTTATTGTTTGATCACCCCGTGATGGTGGAGAAGGCCATCCAACATCTTCGTTATAAAGCTTCACAGCACCCCATTGGCTTCGAACTATTACCTGAAAAATTTACGATTCCACAGCTACAAAAGCTGTATGAGGCGATTTTTGGTGGGGAGTTAGACAAGCGCAATTTTAGTAGGAAATTATTGTCGACCAACTTGTTAATTAAGCTGGATGAAAAACAACGAGGGTTTTCCAAAAAAGGAGCCTATTACTATAAAATTGACCAAGAAAAATACCAGAAGCAGTTTAATACATTTCTGAACTTCCTTCCGAGCACGACTTCCTAATAAAAAGAATACTTTTTAGTCTGATACCTGCAAAAGTGGATCATTCGGCCATAAAGTTTGTCTATCCTGTGGCTTTTACGCAACTTTGCTAAAAACTTACTGGACCATGCTATGTTTAACTTCAAGGAGGTAATATCGGTAACACTTATCCTGTTTTCGGTAATCGATGTGATAGGTTCTATACCTGTTATTGTTGATTTTCGCACCAAGCTAGGTGGAATTGAATCAGGAAAAGCAACACTAGTTGCTGGATTAATTATGATCTTGTTCTTGTTTTTAGGGGAACGATTACTGAGTTTGTTTGGAGTGGATGTAGCTTCCTTTGCGATTGCAGGTGCCATTGTATTATTTTTGCTGGGTTTAGAAATGGTACTGGGTGTAAACATATTCAAACATGATACGTTACATGCGGGCGCAGCTTCCATTGTACCCATTGCCTTCCCAATAATAGCAGGAGCCGGAACCATGACAACCCTATTAGCCTTGCGATCAACATACGAAATTCAAAATATTATGGTGGGGGTCATACTCAACTTGCTATTTGTATATGTTGTTCTCAAATCGTCGGTATGGCTGGAAAAAGTATTAGGTAAAGGTGGAATAGACATTCTCAGGAAAGTTTTTGGAATTATTTTATTGGCCATTGCCATTAAGTTGTTCAAGACGAGTTTGGCATTGGGGTAAAGGAGTGGCCATGTTTTTAATTGTAACCACATTTGCTTGCTGATTAACAGGTGGGCGGTAGCTCCAGTTTCTAAGCAGCATAATGCTAACTGTATAGAAATTGGGACGAAGATAAATAAAGACGATTTTAATTATCCATATTGCGATTCGTTTTTTTGTGGGCTTTTTAGAAAAAAAATAGACATTCGTTATAAGCTCGAAAATCGTGTGCATATAGAGTTTGAAAGCCGAAAGTAGTACCAAAAAAGTCGTTATAAAGTCAAATATTAATTTAATAAATATAAAGTAAGTGATGCAACAAATAGATAGTTTGAACCAAGTAGCAGAGTTTCATAAAACCTTTAAACATCCTATTTTGGAGGAGCCTACCATACCTTCTGAAGAACGTAGTAAGTTAAGGGTGGCTTTACTCGCTGAGGAATTAAAAGAGCTGGAAGTTGCCATTCTTGAAAAGGATATTGTAGAAGTGGCCGATGCTCTATGTGATTTGCAGTATGTGCTATCAGGGGCAGTATTAGAGTTTGGTTTAGGCGAAAAATTTACCGCACTTTTCAACGAAGTGCAACGTTCAAATATGTCGAAGGCCTGTAATACCGTAGAGGAAGCGGAGGCCACGGTAGCTCATTATAATGCCAAAGGAACAGAATGCTACTTTAAGGAAGATGCAGGAAAATACTTGGTTTATCGTACAGCCGACGATAAAACCTTGAAAAACGTAAATTATTCACCGGCCGATTTGGCTACAATCATTAATCAATAGGTTTTATTAAATTGAAATGTCAACTGTTCTAAATAGATTCTTACGTTACGTACAAGTCGATACACAATCGGATCCTAATTCGGTTACTTTTCCTAGTACTCAAAAACAACACCAGTTAAGTGAAATCTTGGTGGCAGAATTATTGGCAATTGGGGTTTCTGATGTGGCAAAGGATTCCTATGGGTATGTGTATGCCACCATTCCTTCGAATTCGTCTAAAACCGACATTCCAATCATTTGTTTTTGTTCTCATATTGACACTTCCCCCGATGTAACAGGTGAATTTGTGAAGCCTCTGGTACATAAAAATTGGGATGGAGCTGCTATTGTTTTACCAGACGATCCTAGCCAGATTTTACGAATAGGAGAGCTCAATGATCTGGACCAGCAAATTGGCAATGATATTGTTACTGCTAGTGGAACAACACTATTAGGTGCCGACAATAAAGCGGGCGTCGCTGAAATAATGACGGCCGCGGCTTATTTGGTTGCCCATCCTGAAATTAAACATGGTACCATTAAAATATTGTTTACCCCTGACGAAGAAGTAGGCAGAGGAACTGAAATGGTAGATTTAGATAGACTGGGGGCGCAGTATGGTTATACTGTGGATGGAGAAGCAGTTGGCACTATGGAAGACGAGACTTTCTCAGCGGATGGCTTGCGGGTAGTTTTTACAGGAATTAGTACGCATCCTGGATATGCCAAAGGTAAATTGCAAAATGCCTTAAAAATGGCCGCGCAATTGATATCTATTTTACCAAAAGACTCCCTTTCTCCGGAAACCACGGAAGGCATGGAAGGGTTTATTCATCCAGTCAGTATCAGTGGTATACAAGAGTCAGCTACGGTTGATTTTATAATCAGAGACTTTAATTCCGCTGGCCTGCGCGAGAAAGAAAATAGTATCCGTAAATTAGTGGAACAAGTTTTGGTTGACTTTCCTGGGGGGGCGGCTGAGATAGTAGTTACGGAACAATACCGTAATATGAAGGAAATTCTTGCCAATTGTCCAGAAGTGGTCGAGAATGCGATGAAAGCTATGAAAATGGCTGGACTTGAACCTATCAAGCGTAGTATCCGTGGGGGGACAGATGGCTCTCGTCTGTCATTTATGGGTTTGCCTTGTCCCAATATTTTTGCTGGTGAACACGCCTTTCATTCCAAGCTGGAATGGGTATCCGTGCAAGATATGGAAAAGGCCGTAGAGGTCATTGTGAATATATGTAAGGTGTGGGAGGAACAAGCGTAATGGCTAAAAAATCTAAATTTTATGTTGTTTGGCGTGGTCGGGAAACTGGAATTTTTACCGACTGGAAAGAGTGCGAATCACGTATAAAAGGTTTTGAAGGCGCTCAATACAAGTCATTCGATACCTTAGAGGATGCCGAAGGTGCTATTGCTCGAAATTATTGGGAATTTGTAGCCCAAAAGGAAGCCAAAGAAAAGTTAGCAAAAAAGGTTTCTCCATCTCATATCGGTAAACCTATTAAAAATAGTATCGCCGTAGATGCCGCGTGGAACACCGCAACGGGTGATATGGAATACCAAGGAGTTTACTTGGAATCCGGTACACGAATATTTTTGCAAGGACCATTCCAGGATGGTACCAATAACATAGGAGAGTTTTTGGCCATTGTACACGGTTTGGCCTTTTTGAAGCAAAAGAATAGTTTATTGCCTATATATACGGACTCCCGAACGGCTATGAGCTGGATTAAAAAGAAACACGCAAATACTAAATTGGCACTGACCCCTAGAAATAAACCGGTTTTTGAACTATTACAACGAGCCGAACGCTGGCTGGCTACTAATACGTATAAGAATCAAATACTAAAATGGGAAACGGAATATTGGGGTGAAAACCCTGCTGACTTCGGCAGGAAATAAAATGGCGAGAAACACCTATTTTAAGTTTAAAAACTTTACAATCCATCAGGATCAGTGCGCTATGAAGGTATGCACTGATGCCTGTCTATTTGGTGCATTTATTAACTTGGAACCCAATAGCTCGGTGTTGGATATAGGATCTGGTACAGGCTTGCTATCGTTGATGTTGGCGCAAAGATTTGAACAGGCTACTTTTACAGGGGTGGAAATAGATCAGGATGCCTGTACTCAGGCAGCGCAAAACGTGGCTAATAGTGCCTATTTTGCCAGAATTCAGATGGTTCATGCCAAAATTCAAGATTTTAACTATCCAGCTCGATTCGATACTATCATTTCCAATCCGCCATTTTTTCAGGAAGATTTAAAATCACCGACTGAAAAAAAGAACCAAGCGCACCATGCCGTAACGCTTAATTTTGAGGATTTACTCTCAAGCATAGAGCGCCTTTTAAAGGAAACAGGGAATTTTTTTATTTTACTTCCTACAAACGAAGCTGCTGTTTTTCAGCAGTATGCTGCTAGAAATGGATGGTATCTCCTTCAAAACCTAACGGTTAGGAATAGTTCTATCCATAAACCGTTCAGACAAATTATGAAATTTTCTAGATTCAAAATGACAACTAATTTGTTGGAAGATAACGTA
>CAXBLH010000396.1:0-5510 GCA_963976315.1 uncultured Dyadobacter sp. | reverse complement strand
TTGGGGGGATTTTGGTTTGGCTCAACATAGTTTTTCCGAAATGGCTTTTTCCTATGGGGTTCAATTGCTGGATACGGAGGCGCAAAAATTTCGCTTTGGACTCAGCGTTAAAAAGTTATTTGGAGCCAGAACGGCCTATGTACAAGGGAATATTCCCCATTACGAAATTAGGGGGGTGGCTGGTTTATCGGGGTCTAGCGAATTGGTAGTGAATGATTTTAATTATCAGGTAGGTTATTCTCAAATTAATAAAGGACTGAAAATAGCCAACCTTTTTGATAAGGAGCAATACGGTAGTGGCTGGGGAGTTGACCTAGGGTTTACCTTCGAATTGGGTTCCACTTGGACTAATAAAAAGGAAAGTTATGATGAGAGTCCCGTTTACTTACTTAGGCTCGGGGCTTCTATAACGGATTTGGCCACTATTAAATACCAAACTTCCAATAGCTATTTAGCGACAGGGTATCAAAGCCAAGGAGTTATTGGGCAGTCACAGTTGGAGCGAATCAGCGATTTTGGGGCCGAAGGTTTTATAAGCTTGTTTCCCACACAAAGTGATACCACTTTTACCAGAAGTATGAAACTTCCTGCTGCGCTTAACTTAGAAGCTGATCTACAATTGATTAAAGGTTTTTTTGTGAATATTTCTCGAAGTCAAAGGGTAAATGCCAACTCTGATAGGGTATTGGATATTTATCAGCCCAATAGAACGACCCTCACGCCAAGATTTGAAAACGAGGACTCGGATGTAGCTTTTCCCATTTCATTTATAGAAGGGAATAAAAAAGTAGCTATTGGAGCCATGGCGCATTTTGGTCCTATTTTCCTAGGATTTAGTAACTTGAATGTTCTTTTCAAAAAGAAAGATGCAAATGCAATGGTTTATGTAGGCCTGTCGGTTTGGAAAATGAAACGCAAATCCGATAACTAACGCTTTTTAAAAGGGCTCGCCATTCGTGAAAACATTCGCTTTTCGAAGGCCCAGAAAAAGCTAAACTTACCCCAAATCCAACCCCAAAACAGTAGAACAACTTGATAGAGAGGCAAAATAATAAAAATATTGGCTACCCAACGAATCCAAGTTTCCGATTCGTCTGTAAGTCCTATTAAACCGAATAGCCAATTTTTGATATATAAAATTGAAAAACCGGTACAAGCGAACACGATTAAAATGATGAGTACATCCCATCCGTTTTTAACATTCCAACGTTGTTTCAGTTTTTCAATCATATCTATTCGTGAAAGAAACCTAAGTTTTCAAGTTTTACAACTTCATCGTCCAATGGTAGGAATTCCTCCCAAAATGGATTGTCGGGCACTCCAGCACGGCAAATAAGCGGTTCTTTTTTTACGGGATGCTCAAAGAATAGCCTTCTTGCGTGTAAATTGATACTGCCATCGGGGTTACCCCTTACAAACCCATACTTTACATCACCACGAATCGGACAGTTCATCGACGCTAATTGTACCCTAATCTGGTGTGGACGGCCTGTAATAGGTGTTACTTCCAGCAGATGGTGTTTGTTAACTTCTCCTAGCCATCGGTAGGACAGTTCGGCTCGCTGAGACCCCGGTACTTCATAGTCAAATGCCTTGGTAACGTTACGTGTTTCATCTTTGATGAGCCAGTGTACTAGGCGGCCTTTTTTAGAGGCCGGCAGGTTTTTAACCACTGCCCAATAGGTTTTTTGAACGTCTCTTTTTTTGAAAATCTCGTTCATGCGCTCCAGGGCTTTGGAAGTGCGAGCGAATACCACCAACCCACTAACAGGTCTGTCGAGACGGTGAACGGTTCCCAAAAACACCGCACCGGGTTTGTTATATTCTACTTTGATATAATCCTTTACCATGTCCAGTAAGCACAAGTCTCCGGTTTTATCCCCTTGAACAAGTACGCCCGGCTCTTTATTTACGATGATCAGGTGGTTGTCTTGATATACCACTCTGAAAGGTCTTTTTGCCATAACGGTTATTATTTAATGTTTTCGGATTACCTTAATCCTGAAAAACGTAGGTGATCAGTAAGATTCCTTCTCACTTGGGAAGGAGTTACTTTTTACATCGGTTATATAATTGCTAATTGCATCGGTCATGATCGTATCAAGATCGGCATAGCGTCTTAAAAATCTTGGTTTAAATGCTTTGTTGATTCCTAAGAGGTCGTGTAATACCAATATTTGGCCGTCGGCATGTGGGCCAGCTCCTATTCCAATGGTAGGAATGTTTATACTTTCAGACACTATTTTAGTGAGTTTTGAAGGTATTTTTTCCAAAACGACAGAAAAACAACCAATTTCTTCCAGCATTTTGGCATCGTCCACAAGCTTTTGTGCTTCGTCCTCTTCTTTGGCACGTACAGTATAGGTTCCAAACTTATAGATCGACTGCGGGGTAAGTCCCAAATGGCCCATAACAGGTACGCCGGCACTTAAAATGCGAATTACAGAATCCTTTATTTCCAAACCGCCTTCCAGCTTTACAGCATGGGCTCCTGACTCTTTCATAATTCGGATAGCGCTACTTAATGCTTCCCTCGAGTTACCTTGGTAGGAACCAAAAGGCAAATCTACTACTACTAAAGCCCGTTTCACTGCACGTACCACTGAGGTAGCATGGTATATCATTTGGTCAATAGTAATAGGGAGGGTGGTTTCGTGGCCCGCCATCACATTGGAAGCAGAGTCGCCTACCAAAATAAGCTCGACTCCGGCTGCATCCACAATACCAGCCATAGAATAGTCATAGGCAGTAAGACAAGAAATTTTTTCACCTCTATTTTTCATTTCCTGAATAGTGTGTGTGGTCATCCGTTTTACTTCTGCACTATGTGCTGACATATTCCAATTTATTTAATTATTCAAAAATCTTAATTCAAAGGCGCAATGACTTATGATAGCGACTGGCCTTATTAATGAGGTGCCAGCCAGCTTTCGGGATTCAGTCGGGAGGTGTTTTTCCAAATCTGAAATTGTAATTCTGAGGTACCATCACTGTTGGTGAGCACTCGACCAATGGTTTCCCTTGCTTTTACTTTTTGTCCAGGCTTGACAATGATCGCATCCATTTTAGCGTAGATAGTCATATAGGTACCATGCTGAATAGCAATAACATCCCCCATTCCTGGCATTTCGGTAACATCTAGTACAACCCCGTCATATACTGACCTTACCAATTCCCCCTTAGAGGTTTGAATATCAACGCCCAAATTATCAACCGTTACTCCTTTTAGAACTGGATGTGCTTGCCGGCCAAAATGCCCGGAAATGAAACCCTTTGCAGGCCAAGGTAACCGCTTTTGCGAAGCAGTGAAAGAGGAGGCCAAAGTCGTTTCTTCCGCACTAAGTCCACCACTTACAATTTCGGGTTCTTCCTCTTTGGGAGCTACCTCTATTTTAGCCTCTCCTTTTTTCTCTCTTTCCAAATTCTCTTTGGCAATACGTTCTTTTTCAGCTTTGATTCTGGCTTCCCGAGCTTCCCGTTCTTTTCTTTCTTTTTCAAGCCTTTCACGCCGTTCACGTTCCACAATTCTGCGGATGTTGGCTTCCAATAAATTCGTGGCTTTACGGTTAGTTTCTATTTGTTTTCTAAGTTCCGATTCCTTTTGAGAAAGCTCCTTTACGACTTCATCTTGTTTTACCTTTAAACCTTCCAGTTTTTTACCTTCGGTTAATTGAGAGTCAAGTACATTTTGCTGTTGCTTTTTCTTAGCAGTAATACGCTCACGTTCTTGGCGGAGCTTTATTTCCAGCGCTTCCATCTCCTCTGCTTGGTGTTGACGTGCCTCGGTATATTGTTTTAAATACTTATAACGCATTGCAAACTGATGAAAAGTGCCAGCGGAAAAAAGAAAAACCAGTTGGTTGAGGTAGCTGGTTCGCTTGGCAGCTTCATAAATCATGTGACCGTATTCCTTTTTGAGCTCTCCTAAATCGGCAGCTAATTCAGCACGTTTTTTCTCTAGACCTTTCAGTTCTTTATCCAAAATACTTAAGTCGTCCGACAATAAGTCTATTTTTTTCTTTTGGGTATTAATTTGTTGGTTAATGGCTTGCAGTTGCCCAATGTTTACTTTTTTCTGTGTTGAAGTTTGGTTCAGAATTCCCTGAATCTCCTTCATTTTGTTTTGGTTTTCGCTCTTTTCCTTTTCTAGCTGTTCTCTACTTTTTTGAGCATAAGCAGTCACCGAAAAGCCACACAAAATAGTGGCAACCAGAAAATAACGAAACAAGTACGATATATGAAGAGGCATATTGGTTTTCTTTCTATCCAAAGCTTAAATGGTAGGCAAAGTTAAACAGACTTATTATTTTTGGCCCTATAAGATGTAATTGAATGTATTATTTACTCTTTCTCTTATAACTGGAGGGTATGCTAAATGGAAATCCGGGGTTGTTATCCTGCATTTCTGCTCGGATATGCTTTATTTCAATACTGGTTGTGTGAACCTCTTGGTCTTTTGGAGACTTAACCGTTAGTTTTACTTTACAGTTGAATGGAAATAATGACGTGTTTACCTCATTAAAATCACTATATGCCAAAGAAAAGTGATTGTCGGTGTCCTTCTCCACGGCGTTTAAACGTGAAAGCTTAAAGTTGGATTTTGAAATATAATTTTCCGCTACAAAATTACCAATCAACTGCCGGAGAATAAAATAGCTAGATACCTGATCTACCGCAGTTTTTTCATCTATGGGATATGGAAGGTTGCCGATTATAACTGATTGCAACAGATTATAGGTTATTTTGAATTGATACTGCTGGCTCAATTGCTCGTAGCTCAATTTGAAAAACTCTTTATGAATTTTATCTGCAAATAGGATGGAATCTTGGGTTATTAGCCCTCGAGCTACTTCCAGCCCAACCCCTGTAACGGACAACCAAATCAGCGAATCTTTTCGGATTCTCATATTTACAGTCACATTGTCCATGTCCTCCTTATGGTTTTTGAAAGAGAATTTGGATTTGGTAGTCAAATAGTTGAAGTTGATTTCTTCCAACTTTAATGGAGCGGCAGATTCAGTGATAGCCGAGGAAGTGTCTACCGAGTTATTAGCTTCGCCCGCATTTTCCACTGGATTTTTGGATGGTGTTTTTGCTATTTTTGGTCGGTGGCATGCCGAAAGCCATACCAGCATGATTGTGCAAAAGAAAACCGTTAATTTATTACTCATGAAGTGCACCTGTTGCTATTTTTTTATCTAAAAGTTCAGTAGTTTCTCCCATTGATTTCGCCTTTTTCCATTGCGCTAAGGCATTTTCTTTTTCGCCCAGTTTAAAAAGTACATCTCCATAATGTTCCACAATTGTCCCACTCAGCGCGGTACTGTCTTTCATCGCTTTTTCCAAATACTCCTTTGCTTTCTTGTAATCTTTCAGGATATACAATACCCATGCATAGGTATCCAGATACGTGGAGTTGTCTTTATGTAACTTTACTAGTTTTTCAGACATTTTGAGAGCTAGGTCCAGTTTTTCTTTGCGCAATGACAAAAAGTAGCTGTAATTATTAA
>CAXBLH010000395.1:0-5510 GCA_963976315.1 uncultured Dyadobacter sp. | reverse complement strand
ACCGTTTGGCAGATGCCTATTTGATATATGCAGAAGCAGTAGCACGAGGAGGGAGTGGTGATGTCACGTTAGCGTTAAGTTTAGTAAATCAACTTCGTACAAGGGCCGGTGCTAATAAACTAACCACCTTGACATTGGACAATCTTCTTAACGAAAGAGGTCGTGAATTGTATTGGGAGGGCCATCGCCGTACAGACTTAATACGATTTGGTAAGTTTACTTCGGGTTATAATTGGGCTTGGAAAGGCGGAGAAAAAGCAGGGAAAGATGTGGAGGCGTATCGTTCTCTTTACCCACTTTCCGGAACTGACCTGGTTGCCAATCCTACTTTGAAACAAAACGAAGGGTATTGATCAAACGCATAGGAGCCAGGCTATTTCACTAGGGTCGGCCCTTAAACTGAAAATTCTTTTAACCGACATTGCTTAAAATAATTACAATGAAAATATTCTCAAAAATAGGATTGCTATGCTTCACTTCCCTTCTATTTTGGAGCTGTGAAAAGGAGCAAGACATGACCATACTCAATGGAGGCGCTATTCCTAGCATTTTCCTGTCTTCCAACAGTGTGGTGCTTAATAAGGAGGCAGCGGCCAGCGAGGCGCTTACCATTTCGTGGGAAACTGATTTCGGGTTCGATGCCTCGGCAGCCAATACGGTTTTGATTGATAAAAAAGGGGGAGACTTTTCCAAAGCTGCTTCGGTTTCTACCGGGGCTGTAAACCAAAAAGTTTTTAAAACTTCGGAGTTAAATAGTCTTTTGTTGGGTCTGGGGATTTTACCAGATGCCGCTACAGAGGTAGATATTAGAGTTACCTCCAAACTCGGTGTGGCGACCTTGCTCACTTCATCGGTGATGTCCATGACCGTTACACCCTATTCCCAGAAGTTGGATTTAACAACACCGTGGGGAATAGTAGGTAGTGCCGCAAACGACTGGGGAGCTACTCCAGATCTTCCCTTATATAAAACCGATGTTCCCAATGAACTGGTAGCCTATGTTACTTTTATTGATGGTGAAATCAAATTCCGTCAAAACAACGACTGGGCTGTAAACCTGGGCGGAGCAGCTGGTAAGCTGTCCGACGGTGGAGATAATATTACCGTCAAAGCGGGTACCTACAAAGTGACCTTCAATGCAGTAGCACTCACCTATAAAATTGAAAAGTATACTTGGGGAATCGTGGGTAGTGCCGCCAATGATTGGGGGGCTACGCCGGACCTAGCGCTTACTTATGACCCTACTGTGGATCTTTGGACAGGTGTTGTAGCTTTAATTGACGGCGATTTGAAGTTTCGCCAGAATAACGACTGGGGTGTAAACTACGGCGGTGCAAACGGAACTTTGGTTGACAATGGTGATAATATTACTGTGACCAAGGGTACCTATTTAGTCACGGTTAATTTCAAGGACTTAAAATATACATTTACAAAATATGTTCCCTGGGGGATAGTGGGTGATGCCACCGCCACTGGCTGGGGTGATAAGCCTGACCAGAAATTGAGCTATGATTTGAGTACCGAAACTTGGTATTTGAAGAATGTAAAACTCACCGCAGGGCAAATTAAATTCCGGTTGAATGACGATTGGGGTGTCAGCATGGGTACTACCAGCGATACCGAGCCTGACCCCATCAAAACGAGTGGCGCACTCAAAAGTGGTGGAAAAAACTTTGGCATCACAGCGGGTACTTGGAATTTCGTTATTGATGTAAAAGATTTGAATAACGCTACCTATAAGGCTGAAAAAATAAAATAACAAACCTAGCTAAATAAAGAAGAGTGAGTCGGCTCAGCATATTATTATTCAATAGTATTCACTGAGCCGACTTCATTAGTTGCCTACTCAATTGACCAATTATAAATGAAATTATTATTACAAATTATAACACTAGTTCTGGTCGTGACCGGCGGTTTTGCCCAAACCCAAATCACCCATGTGGAGCCTCTCAACTGGTGGGTGGGGATGAAAAACCAACAACTGCAAGTCATGGTACATGGTAAGGGTATCGCCAAGTATGCTCCCACTTTGAAATACAATGGCATCACTTTAAAAAAAGTGCATAGAACAGTTAACCCCAACTATCTTTTTCTTGACCTACAAATAGCAGCTGCTACCAAACCTGGAACGGTAATCTTGACTTTCGAAAAAACCAATCAAAAACCGATAACTTTTCCCTATCAACTATTACAGCGCCGGCCTAATTCTTCACAAAGAGAAGGGTTTAATGCAAGTGATGTCCTGTACTTAATTACACCAGATAGATTTGCAAATGGGAATCCTGAAAATGATAATATTCCGGGCATGCCCGATACATTAAATCGAGGTTATATGTATGGCCGGCACGGTGGAGACATTGAGGGTATTATTAAGCACCTCGACTATGTCTCTAAACTAGGAGTTACTGCCTTGTGGATAAATCCTTTGCTGGAAAATGACATGCAAAAGGATTCCTACCATGGCTATGCCATTACCGATTTCAGCAAAACGGATCCTCGTTATGGTACCAATGAAGACTACCTGCGTTTATCAAAAGAGGCGAAGAAAAAAAATCTGAAACTGATAGCCGATATGGTCGCCAACCACTGTGGGCTGGAACATTGGTGGATGAAAGACTTGCCCGACAGCAATTGGATCAACTATCAGAACCAACCGCTTACTGTTACCAATCACCGACGAGAAAGCTTGCATGATGCCTATGCGTCGGAATACGACAAAAAATTACAGTCCGAAGGATGGTTCGTTTCCACTATGCCCGATTTGAATCAAAAGAACCCATATTTAGCGAATTATTTAATCCAAAACGCTATTTGGTGGGTAGAGTATGCCGATTTGGAAGGTATCAGAATGGATACCTATCCCTACCCCGACAAGGCTTTTATGGCGGAATGGAGCAAGCGTATTATGGTCGAATATCCCCATTTTAATATAGTTGGGGAAGAGTGGTCGACTAACCCAAGTTTGGTCGCGAATTGGCAAAAAGGGGTGGTTAATCGGGATGGTTATGTTTCTAATCTCAAAAGCTTGATGGATTTCCCGCTGAACGAAGCACTTGTACAGGCTTTGAATGGGGACGAAAAAAACTGGAACGATGGTTTTTCGAAACTGTATCAAACCTTATCCAACGACTATGTTTATGCGCATCCCAACGACTTGGTTATTTTTCCAGATAACCATGACATGAGCCGTATTTACACACAGTTAAATCATGATGTGGATAAACTTAAACAAGCCATGGTATTCCTCATGACTACCCGTGGAATACCCCAAATTTTTTACGGCACCGAAATTCTGAAATCCAACCCGAACAGTGAAGAACATGGTGAAGTCCGTAGTGATATGCCCGGAGGCTGGCCAGGAGAGATTAAAAATGTATTTACTGAAACTAACCTTTCCAAGCCAGAAATGGATATGCTTCAATTCACCCAAAAGTTATTGAATTGGCGAAAAACCGCTACCGCCGTGCATACCGGAAAATTAAAACATTTTGCTCCGGAAAACGGTGTTTATGTACAGTTTAGGTACAATGATTCCCAAAAGCTGATGGTAATCTTGAACAAAAATACATCGACCTATTCTTTGCCATTAGCAAAATTCAGTGAGATGCTGCCTGCAAAGTTTACCGCCAAAAATGTCCTTAGCAAGGAGGAGTTGGTAATTCAGGATTTCCTGATATTACAGCCGAATCAACCGCTGCTTTTAGAAATTCAAAAATAACCACTATCAATTTTGAAAAAGACCATTTTTACACTGTTTTTCGCATTTATTGGGGTTTTTTGCTGTGCTCAGGCCTTAAAAGTGACCCCTCAGTTTCCTTCTGCTGAGGGCCAAATTACGCTAACTTTTAATCTTGACGACGCAAAGGACAGTCGTAAAAATGGCTTGTTGAATAAAACTTCGGGACTCTACATTTGGGCTTGGGGTGGTTCGGATATAAACAACAAAGTTTCGGAGTTTGGGCCGGACGGGCAAACTAGTTTTTCTTCCGCTTATGCTCCGGGCTCACTAACCCATGTGGCAGGTAATACTTGGTCAATTTCCTTAACTCCTAACCAATACCTTACTATTCCATCGGGTAAAACGCTACGGTGGATGGGTATTTTGGTCAAAAATGCGGATGGATCCGCCCAAACCGAAGATTTCGTGGTGGACCTTTTTGAGCAAAACCAATTATGGGTACAGTTCAAAAAACCTGTCTCTGAGCAATTTTTTGTTGCTCCAAATGAAATTATACCAGTGCAAGCGTCGGCATCTAAGCGCTCGGAACTGACCATCTCTGTGGATGGTAAAATGATTATAAGTAAGGTAGATACCCTTATTTCAGCAGAAATAAATGCTGGACTTTCCGATAATAAAAGGCATACTGTGGAGGTAACTGCAATTTTAGAAGGGCAATCTGCAAAGGATTCTTTTAGTTATATTGTGGCTCCTACCCCTAGGGTGGCTAACTTACCAGCAGGTGTGAAAAATGGTATCAACTATACCTCCGCTACTTCGGTGACCTTGGTACTTTATGCTCCCGATAAGAAATTTATTTACGTCCTTGGCGAATTTAATAACTGGCAGGAAGATGCAGGATTTATTATGAATCGTACGCCCGACGGGGATACTTATTGGTTGGAAATAAACAACCTCGTTGCCCAGCAGGAATATCCTTTTCAATACTTTGTAGATGGAGAAATAGCCGTGGGCGGCCCTTATTCTGAAAAGATTCTCGATCGAAATAACGACCAGTATATTCCTTCGGTGAACTATCCTAACCTGCTACCTTTTCCTAAAAATGCCAAAGGAGATATCGTATCCGTGCTGCAAACGAATCAGGTGAAGTACGCATGGCAAACAGCGAATTTCGAAAGACCACAGGCTGAAAATTTAGTGATTTATGAATTGTTGGTTCGAGATTTTACGTCAACGCATTGGTATGAAACCATGGCGGACACGCTTACGTACCTGAAAAAGTTGGGTATCAATGCCATAGAGCTTATGCCAGTCATGGAATTTGCAGGTAACGATTCATGGGGTTATAATCCTATTTATTATATGGCACCTGACAAGGCCTATGGTACCGCAACCGATTTGAAAAAATTTGTTGACAAATGTCACCAACAAGGAATAGCAGTGCTGCTAGACATGGTTTTGAACCAGGCAGACTATGAGTTTCCTTATGTGAAAATGTATTGGAATGGTACTCAGCCAGCCGCTAATAGCCCCATGTTTAACCCGCAAGCGACGCATCCGTACAGCGTGTTTTTTGATTTTAACCATGAATCTCCAGCCACGCAAAAATATGTGAAGGAGGTTACGGATTTTTGGTTGAAAGAATATCGCTTCGACGGTTTTCGGTTCGACCTCTCCAAAGGCTTTACACAAAAAAAATCTGAAAACAATGTGGCTGCCTGGGGCGAATACGACGCTAGTCGAGTGGCTATATGGAAAAGAATTTATAATGGAATTAAAACCGTTGACAGTTCCGCTTATGTTATTTTGGAGCATTTCGGAAGCGACCAAG
>CAXBLH010000394.1:0-5523 GCA_963976315.1 uncultured Dyadobacter sp. | reverse complement strand
TCGCTTGAAAAAATTAATCTTATATTCTTAGTGGAGTGACTTTTTCAGTGCCCTCAATTACTTGCCCGCTTTTTTTTAGTTTATTCCCACTCAATAGTTGCTGGTGGTTTTGAAGAAATATCATAAACTACTCTATTCACCCCTTTTACACGATTGATGATGTCATTGGAAACTTCTGCCAAAAAGTCGTATGGCAAATGTGCCCAATCGGCGGTCATCCCATCCACAGAAGTAACAGCACGTAGCGCCACTACGTTTTCATAGGTACGCTCATCACCCATTACACCTACACTTTGTACAGGTAGCAGCATAACACCTGCTTGCCAAACCTCTGGGTATAAATTCCATTTTTTCAGTCCACCAATAAAAATTGCATCCACTTGTTGTAAAATGTCCACCTTTGCGGCAGTAACATCCCCCAAAATACGGATAGCTAAGCCTGGACCTGGAAACGGATGACGACCTAAAATATCTTCAGAGATTCCGAGTGTTCTACCTACCGCTCGTACTTCATCTTTAAATAAAGTATTCAGCGGTTCCACTATTTGAAGCTTCATATAATCAGGTAATCCACCCACATTATGGTGAGACTTAATGGTAGCTGAAGGTCCTTTTACCGAAACCGATTCAATTACATCAGGATATATAGTTCCTTGACCCAACCACTTTACATCTTCAATCAAATGCGCTTCCTGATCGAAAATATCTATAAAAGCCTTCCCTATTGCTTTTCGTTTCTGCTCAGGGTCCGTTAGTCCAGCAAGTGCCGTATAAAATTCAGTTTTTGCGTCAACCCCTTTGATATTCAACCCCATATTCTTGTAAGAGTCAAGCACTTGCTCATACTCTCCCTTGCGCAACAGACCGTTATCTACGAAAATACAGAATAGGTTTTTACCAATGGCATGGTGTACCAAAGTGGCAGCAACCGTGGAGTCAACACCACCAGACAAGGCCATTACAACGCGGTCGTTCCCTAGTTTAATTTTCAATCCCTCAATGGTTTGCTCCGCGAAGGATTCTGAGGTCCAGTCTTGCTTACAACCACAAATTCCCACCACAAAATTTTGCATCAACTTTTTACCTTCGGTCGAATGCGTAACTTCTGGATGAAACTGAATACCATAAGTAAGTTCCTCGTCAATTTTAAAGGCCGCTACTTTTACGGATTCGGTAGAAGCAATCAATCTAAAATTTTCAGGAATACTCACGATGGTGTCACCGTGCGACATCCATACGTGTGATGAAGTGGATAAACCAGTAAGAAGCGAAGAGTCCTTATCGGCAACTTCTAATTTGGCGCGTCCATATTCACGGTGTTCCGATGCTTTTACTTCACCGCCCAAAGTTTGAGCTAATAATTGTGCACCATAACAAACCCCTAATACCGGAACTTGTCCCCTGAATTTTTCTAAATCAATACGTGGAGAATCTGAATCTCGTACTGAACATGGACTTCCCGAAAGTATAACTCCTTTTATATTTGGAGTGAGTGCGGGAACGTTATTATATGGATGGATTTCACAATAAACGTCTAATTCTCTAATTCGACGCGCTATTAGCTGTGTATATTGTGATCCAAAATCTAAGATTAAAATCTGTTCTGTCATGAAAATGCTATCTAAAACGCAAAGGTAGCTAGATTGACCGAAACCAAAAAAGTTAGCAAACAATAATATCATTGTTTTGACAAATAATCCAGTTTTAAGGACTTAAGTCCCTTCGGTAAATGTATTTTTTTGGGATTAGGTCAAAATAAATGTTATATTTGTTCAAATTTCAATTTAAAAGTTAATATGAATCAAGGAACAGTAAAATTCTTTAATGACTCAAAAGGATACGGGTTCATTAAGGACACAGAAACAGGACAGGATTATTTCGTACACATCTCAGGTCTTGTTGACGAGGTTCGCGAAAACGACGAGGTTACTTTTGACCTTCAAGAAGGACGCAAGGGCATGAATGCCGTGAATGTTAAGCTTGCTTAAAAGTAACTTAATATATAACATCAAAATTAAAGGCTTCCAAATTGGAAGCCTTTAATTTTTGGTATGCAGTTTCAAAACAGCGGCCGCACATGGCCCTTTTAACAAAACGCTAATCCGTTTCGTATTGAAGTTTCACGGTGATATTAGCGGTTTTCCGTTTGGAAGCGGTATTAAAAGAGCCGCCCCAAGAAAACTCTTCGGACGAATTTTGGGCTACAATTTGAAAAACACCCATATCTGCCTTTTTCAGACTCCCTATTTCGCTATCCGAGTTCTGTGCAATTTTTTTGGCTCGCATATTGGCATCTTTAGTAGCTTCGGCAATCATTTCAATTTTCAGCTCCTTTAATTTGGTATAATAATATTCGGGACTGTTGGAATAAAACTCCACGCCATTATTAATCAACTCACTCACCTGCCGAGATATCCCCTCCACTTTATCTACTTCTTTGGATTCAATTTGAACATTTTGGCTTAACCTATATCCTGAAAAAGTGGCACGAAGGCGTTGTCCGTTTTCCCCATAAACCTCATCAAATTCTTTTGAAATCTGGACGGCTGTAAAAATGATATCTTCATTTTTAATACCTTTTGAAAGCAGGTATTTACGGATACTGGCACGATCCTCATCCAGTCTGGCATAGGCTTCTTTCAAATCCATACTTTTCTTCTGAAACGAACCGCTCCATACGATTAGGTCGGATACGAAGTCTTTGGTACCTAATCCGGTAACACTTATTGTATTATTAGCCTTGTTCCTATTTTGAAAGGCATTGGAAAAAACAAAAGCCGTAATAACAATTGCTAGTCCAAGAATTAAGGAGTTAAGATAATTTTTCATGTAAAATCGTTTGGGTTTCTAACGTTACATATAACGACCTATTGCCAACATAGTCACTTTAATGTTAAAATTAATTTAACGAACCAAATCCAACAAAGCCATTATTTGAAAACGGTAGAAATATAGCCTGTTTGACTTGTTTCTAGTAATATATCTTTAACAGTTACCTGCCTGCATCGAAAAGCAATAGGTACCTAAACTCAAAAATATGAATCGTAATTCCTTTCTATGGTTAGTGGCCCTTATCACATTATTCTTCAATACTTGTGTATTCAGCCAAACAAAATGGCGGGATATAAAAACCGTTAACGAGGTGTGCTCCGCTTATCCAAACGAAATTCAACACCTTTTTGCCTCCTTAAACTTAGATTACCCCGGCCTAGAAAAGGTAAAACAGGCTTATCAAAAAAACGATATTAATGCAGCCAGTACGTATTTACTAGAATTTTATAAATCAGGGAATTTCAATTCTGAATTACGAAAAGTACAACCTAAAAAAACCAATAGAAGTATCGCCGCTACCGATACGATCTTACAGGATGTATTCATAGTACAGAACGTGCGAGGAAAAGTACCTTATGGCGCGGATGGACATCGGGATTGGTATTACAAAGGCCCCAATAACGACAAAGAATGGGCGTGGCTTTCTAATAGACATAGCCAACTATTACAGGTTTACAGCACCTACCTTGAAACGGGTAACCCGAAATATGCACAGTATATGGATTTATTCCTGCGGGACTTTATTATCAAAAGCCTGCCCTACCCTGCTGCAAAAGGGGGCAATTCCATCTGGAGAGGGCTAGAAGTTTCATTTCGCGCGAAGGCCTGGACCAAAATATTCTTTGGTTTGATCAATGACCCTAATAGCTCCCCTGCAACGCAACTTTTAATTTTGAGTAGTCTACCAGATCATGCCCATTATAACCGTCAATTTCATGGTTCCAACAATTGGCTTACCATGGAGATTTCGGCACTTGCTACGGTAGCTGCCCACTTTCCTGAATTTAAAGATTCGAAGGAATGGCTAGACTATTCTATCGCTACTATGACGGAAAGCATGAAAGGACAGATTTATGACGATGGCGTACAGACAGAACTAACCTCTCACTATCACAATGTCTCACTGATCAACTTCGAACTTTTCCAGGACATTTGCGACAAAGCAAACCGAACATTACCCACTTTCTATACCAATACCATCGATAAAATGTATAGCTATATTGCGCATGCCATCAGGCCCGATGGTTTTAGAATTTTGAATAATGACGGCGACCGTGGCAGTGACCGAGATTATATCCTTCGTGCTGCAAAAAAATATAATAAACCCGATTGGGAATATATTGCTTCCAATGGAAAATCTGGAACCAAACCAAAGGATGGCCCTTCCTATATTTTACCTTGGGCGGGGCAACTGATATCCAGAAGTAACTTCGGAGCCGATGCCCACTGGTCTTTTTTCGATATTGGACCTTATGGAAGTGGTCACCAACACAACGATAAACTGCATATTTCTATCGCCGCTTATGGACGGGACATGCTAGTTGATGCAGGCAGATTCGCCTATACTGGCGAAGTGGCAGATAAATTTAGAGGTTATGCCAAAGGTACTGTCGGTCATAATTTGCTTTTAATAGATGGTAATGGGCAAAACGCTGGACCTTTACTTGCTAAGAAACCACTGGATGAGACTTACTTCAAAATTGAAAAGGATTTTGACTATACCTCCAGTTCTTTTGAATCTTTTATCAAAACACAGGGTACTGCCAAACACACTCGATCACTATTTTATGTTCGTGGTCAATTTTGGGTAATCGCCGATCGCGTTACAACGGATAGGCCTCGTAAGATAGATGCGCTTTGGCATTGGCACCCAAGTATCGAGGTCAAAAATACCAATGGAAGTTTGATAACTGATAATGCCGAAGGTAATCTGGCCATTATTCCGATCAGTAAACAAAAATTTGATATTGAATTTGTAAAAGGTCAGGAAAAGCCTGAAATCCAAGGTTGGTACAGTCCGGAATACAACGAATTTGGACCAAACCTAACCAATATCATGCATACCAATATCTCAAAAAGCGAGAACATAGTTTGGCTATTATTGCCTTCAAAAAGTAAAACACCCAAAGTAAAAACGGAAATAATTTCTGAAAATGACAAAGAGGTGGTAGTATCCGTTCAAATAGAAAATAAGAAATGGAAGTTGACCATTCCGTTTGAAAATAGCACTGCTGCGAAATTGGAATAGTACTAACACTACGATAAAAGGAAGGAGGTTCTAGAAATAAAACTAGAACTTCTTTCATCCAAGTATGCCTTTTCTTGACGAGGTTGAAGATTCCGGCCTCTGGCCGTTACTCGTATATTCTTGATCCCATCGTTTACTATTATTTGGTAACCACTCATCCGGTGGTTGAGCGGAGCCGAAACCAGCGGAGCCGAAACCAGCGGAATCGGAATTGCATTTTGTCTTATGCATTTTGCCTTCTGCCTTCGACTCCGCTCAGGCAACGGCATTGGTGCTCAGGCAACAGTACTCAGGGCAACCACATCAGCTCACCCGGTGGTTGAGCGGAGCCGAAACCAGCGGAGCCGAAACCAGCGGAACCGAAACCAGCGGAACCGGAATTGCCTTATGCCTTCTGCCTTCGACTCCGCTCAGGCAACGGCATTGGTGCTCAGGCAACAGTA
>CAXBLH010000393.1:0-5533 GCA_963976315.1 uncultured Dyadobacter sp. | reverse complement strand
CTATTATTTCTCATAAATGCGAGTAAATGGTTGCCGCTAATATCTAATTCTAATTTTTCCCAAGGACTCCAGTAACGTTCATTTTCAAAACGTCTGTAATAGTAAATGGCAGGATCGCCTCCTTTGGTTCGGGCAAACACATGCATATTTCTAGTAGGGACATCATACCAAGTGGCCATCACTTCCAGAAAAGCGATGTTATCAAGTTTTTCAAGGTATTTTCTAAAGGCGTCTTCTGCGGTATCATTGGTTAATTCATTTTGCTGAATTTCGTTAATAAACTCGGTGAGCAGGTAGGTTTTGTCATCGGTTAAGGTAACATCATACCAGTTTTCGGGATAAAGGAATACCTTACGATTTGCTTCCCAAACTCTATAATTCCTCATCCACTTCCACTGATTCCAGTTCGGGTCACGGTCTACGTCTGCAATGGCATTGGGCTCAAGTCCCATCAAACACCGTTGAACAAATAGTTGTACACTATTATGAGCCTGAACGATACGTGAGGAGGGCATACAGGCTTCCATTTCTACGTCTACCAAAAAATATTCGTACAAATCGTTTTTGTCCTTCATGTCAGGGTTGGTAGCCAACAAGTAAGCCACCAATGCATCCCGTTTTTGTGGACGGATAGCATCCATAATTTCTTTTAGGGTGCTTAGCCACGTATCTTCATCGTATCTGGATTTTAGGGTCGTACGCAAATCGCCTACCTCCAACCCAGTGAGTGTTGGACTTATATACTTTTTAATTTGTGCGGTGGTGGCTCCCAGTTTTCTGGAGAACTCTGCACATTCTAGGAGCCTATCCCACGCTTGAATGTTAGCATAATGGGTAATGTCAAACGTAGTAAACAAATGCGTATCAATTGCTTCTAATTCATTTTTCCCATAACCTGTTAATAGGGCAATTTTGGAAAAGAATTCCTCCTGACTAGCACCCGATAAAACTATATCCATCATGGACAGAAACCCGATAGGATTTTCGGCATCCAATGGGTTTGTAACAGGAGTATATAGCTTAACATAGGAAATAATTTTGGCGAAGTCTAGATATTGATTCAGACTAATAGCACTTTGTCCGGTACCGTAGGGTATACTATCGAAGGTAAACCAACCCAAGGCAGGACTAGCATTATTTTTGAAAAACCATTCTATTTCAACATTCCCAATTTTAAAAGCGCTTATGAGCACAAATACTTTATGTAAGAGCTTCACAGCTGCAAACTGTTTAGGGTAATTTGCTGTCGTTACGTCGCTATCAAAAGGAACGGTTAGAAGATCACTTATTAAATCGGTTCCGGGCAAAGGTTGTTTCAGCCGTGCATATGGTAAAATGACTGCAATTGCCGTTTCCGGGATTTTGAACGCGGCAGATAATGTTTGCTGTATTAGCGCAACCTTACTATTTTGAATATTGGTAATGGCGAGTTCATCCAGAAAGGCTTTGACAAGTTGAATCCTTAAGTTCTCAAAAATTGCTTTTGCGGCCACCTGTGCTGCAAGTGTTAACACTTCGTTTGCTTCGGCGGTGGTCAACTGCGTTTGCGCTGCTGTTAATTCCGCTGGAGTACTTGCTGAAACGACTAGGATATTGGCAACTTGGATAGCCGAAAGTGCAGCTTCTTGTGCCAAATTTGCATTACTAAGGTTCACAAATGCAGTATTGAGCGGATTCAAGAGAGCCGTAATGGAGGCTATTTTGATGACACTATTTAGTTTATTACTTATAAAAGCATCTGCCTGTGCCGCGGTGGTACTGGCAACTTCGGTACCTGCATCGTTGCGCCACTTAAAATTCCAGTTACTGTCAATCAACTGGCTGATTATCTTGGAATCTGCTTCATTTAAACCACCTAGGCTGGACAGAGTAGCAGTTAAGGTTTCCTTTTGTTCTTCTGCTGACAGGTTCGGATCGAATTTAGAAATTTGTTCCGTAATTATTTTTTGGTAACCACTTTTCAGTTTTCCCAATAACGCTTCAATCTTTTCCGTTTTTAGCTCCTGATCAGCCAAATTTGTGGCTTCATGGTTTAATAAAAACTGGGTTTCGGTAGCTTTTAACGGAGCATTTTTAAAATTCTCAGCTACCTCTAAGAAGGCTAATGTGTTGGCTGGACTGATCCAAAAATCGATCCCACTTAGTTTTTGCAGGGTAGCAAACTCCTCTGCTTTTATTTTGAGTTTTTTAATCAATCTGGCCGTTGCAAATAAATAGCTCAAATTGGAGAAATTCAACTGGTTATTCGGAAGCAAAGGAAGTAGGAACTCTAAGTCCGTTTCCTTCAACTGAAGGCATGTTGAAATGTAACCGATGTAGGGGGCTAACAGAAGGGTACCATCCATATTTTCTGGCAAGAAAACTTCATGGATCACCCCGTTTTTAGCCTTGTTAAGGAATACCTGAAAATAAAGTGGTTTTGGACTGTCCTCTTGTAAAACTAAATGAGGTATTTCTCCAAAAAAGCCAATAAGCTCTTCCATTTTAATTTTTGTATTCTTCGAAATTTCTTGTAGCTGCGCCGCCTTAATGAGGCAGGCATCATTTAACTGTTCGTTACCCAGATTTTTTTGAAAAATTATTTCATTTAAAACCTCAAATTTCCAACCCGTTTTCTTTTTAAGCCGGAGGAAACGATGGATACGATCCAAAGCATCCAAATCTAATTTGAAAATTTCCTTTTGGGCAGTATCACAGGTTAAATCATGATGTTTAACAAACAGGTTCCCATTTTTATCTATGAATTTAAGTTTCAACAGTAGCTCTAAATCTTTATAAGCGAGCCCGGTTTTATCTAAAAAATGATTCACTTGCTTTAGATGGTCGACCACATTTCCCGGCGCAGGAACATTCCAATACAACTGTTGTGCCGCATTGTTATTGGGAGCGGGAGTCTCGGTGATTATTTTGTGCACCGTTTCGGTTAAGGCCAGCCTTTCGGCGGCAACAGCTGCATCATTTGGAACAGAGGCACTTTGAAAGGTGTTCATCAAATCAGCCCGGTCGATATCAAAACGAGCTAGGTATTCTTTTGCTTCTGTATGCTGCAAATCGAAGGGCAAGTTAAAAGCCAAGGCTTTGTTACTTAGTTCAAAATAGGCGGCTTCATTAACATATTCGGGAGCTGCATCAAGTGCTGCTGCGGTACCAAATGTTTGCCTTAACCGATACACCTTAAAGTTTGCTCCGCCTGTGCTTTCAATTTTACAAACTATATTTTTGTCTCTCAGATAATGCGGTTTGGTAACCCCAAATCCCGCCACGGATAATTTGGTTAATAATGCAGCAGAAATTTTTCCTTTCAAGGCGTCGGCTCCATCTGACAGTACCCCTGTAAAGTCTATTCCAGAATCTGGTGACACGGCTTCCTCCAAAATTTCGCATACCAAATCAATGTATTTAACTGGGGTATTGGCATTAGCACAGCCGAGGTCAATTTCACCAAGTTCAGGTCTTCTTTGAAACAAAATACTTTTGGCATTATGGGCAACTACTACCCGCTTATCTAAAAACTGCAGTAACTCTACCAGATAAGCCGCCGGACTATACACAGAACGGCAATGTTCACATTCGCAGGTGTCTACCAGTTTAAAAAGCGATTTTAGATTTGGGAAATCTTTGCTTACCGCTTCTAGTTTTTGGGCAAGAGCAGTGGTTTCAAAAGACGCTATGTCCATCACACTCATACTATCCTGCAAGTCACCCACCATAAGCATAGCGGCGGTATGCTTGGTTTCGGCTTTTTGGTAAATTTCTTTAGCTTCCTTTTTGCTAATACCTGCCTTTGGAGCTATTTCTTTTACAAACCTGGCTTCCCCTATGGCCACTATATTTTGAGAAGAATGTATCTGTGCTTCTCGTAAAGCCATTGTCTTACTGAAATTAGGTACTAGCCTAAAAATACGTTGTACCGATTTTAACTCCTCGTAAACTGCCGGATTATCAAGAGTGCTGCTCTTTTTTTCTTTTAGATATAGATCAACATGGTGGAGTTGAAGGTTGAAATCTTCATTTTTATTGAAAAAATCTACCATTTTCTCCTGGTTTTTAAGCACTTCTACTTTTTTTCTCGAGAGCTGAGCCGCAAAAGCAATCGTTGGAAATTCTTGTTCCAATTTCCGAACCATACCAGAAGCATAAGTACTAATAAGTTGAGAATCCTTCATATCTGGACGTGCCTTGGCAACCTCCTTTACCCATTCCTCTTTATTGAGTTTCGCAAGGTTCCTAATTGCGTCAGGTTCGCTAATTCCTTTTGATTTGGCCACAAGTGGAATAATCCCATCCCCGAATCCAAAGCGTTTACCCAATTCAATAGTGGTTTTCGCATCCTTCTCATCCGCTTTGGTAGCGTAAAAAGAAGGAGCGGAAATTTGTTCCAAAAAGCGATTGAGGTCGTTTTTATTTTGAGTAAATAGCTTTTGGATTTCTTGCAATTTTCCTTCTTTAAAAAAGCGAGCGAGTAAATGGATTATTTTTTGTTGGTGTTCATTCTGGTAGTATTCTTCGGCTTTTTTACGGTATTGTGAAAGAATTTCCAGATTTCGCTTTACATTTTTGGATACCTCTGTTGAAACTATTTTTGCTGCTACCGCTGCTTTTATATCCGCCTCTATGAGCGAATTGTCCACTAGGGAAGCATCTAGTAGTAGGGTTTGGTCATCTACCCCAATCCCGATTGTAAAGCGCCCTTTCAGATTTTTGGCGAAGTCGTTATGCAGTAAAGTATCCTTTTGGAACAAGGCATAAAAGAAGGCGCTATCTATATTTGAAAGCTTGTTTAAGCGGTGCGCTACCACCAAATGTTCTATTTTCTCCGCAGAGACTTCAAGCTCTTTGGAAAGAAAAGTAATATCCTGATTTTTTTTATTTTCCTGCAAATCAGAAATGGCTACTTTACCTGCCAGGAAAGTAATGCCTTTTACCAAAAAATCAAACGCCACTAGCTCCTCCGGTATTGCTTGGCGGATAACTATATTGACTTCCTCTCGCTTAGAGGCATTAAAGCGCACCTCATCCATCGGGGTTTCAAAAAGTACAACATTATTGACACTGGTGAATACTCTAATAGCAATATCTGCTGCTTTAACATCAGGCCCACTAAGCTTTTCGAGCATCCATTTGAGTTCGTACTTACCTTCTTTGTTGGTTAGTCCGTCTGCCAACCCTTGCCATTCCCGCATATTTACATCGTAAATAGCTACTTTAAGGTGGGGCAATGGACGGCCGCTTGCATTCGTAATCTTACCGAGAACGGTGTTTTCTTGCTGAGATATAATTGTTTTTGCCATGATGTTTCGGATTTAGGGTAACTAGTTGATAGCTACTTTGATTTATAAAGAGATCAGTAGAAATATTTTATAAGTCTTTTGGTTATTTCTCTCCTAGTTATGGAGCATGTGAACTTCGGAAAACCGTGGTACCATGTCCGGGAGAAATTACGGTTAACGTGGAGCCTGGTGGCAGTGCAGAAGGCAGGTCACGAGAGCAAATACTGCATGGATCGGACTCCACAATTAAGGTTGCTTTTAAA
>CAXBLH010000392.1:0-5552 GCA_963976315.1 uncultured Dyadobacter sp. | reverse complement strand
ATATTGTTCCATGGCAAAGGCTTTGTGAAGAAAAAGGCTGTGTACTAAAAGTAATACCTGTCAATGAAGATGGCGATATTATTTTTGAGGAATATGAAAAGCTGCTCACCGAACGTACAAAACTGGTTTCGGTAGTACATGTTTCGAATGCGTTAGGAACAGTGAACCCAGTCCATGAAATTATCCAAAAAGCACACGAAGTAGGAGCAAAAGTATTGATCGATGGTGCTCAGGCTAGCTCCCATATTCATTTGGATGTGCAGGAAATGGATTGCGATTTTTATGTAATGTCATTACATAAAATTTATGGACCCACCGGCATGGGAGTGTTGTATGGAAAACGGGCGCTTCTGGAAAATATGCCCCCTTATCGTGGAGGTGGAGAGATGATTAAAGAGGTAACATTTGAGAAAACTACCTATAACGAACTGCCATATAAATTTGAGGCCGGTACTCCTAATATTGCCGATGTAGTCGCTAGTAAAGCAGCACTGGATTATGTATCCAAGCTGGGTAAAGACAATATTAGAGCCTATGAAAATGAATTGCTTACTTACGCTACAAACTTGTTTAGTGATATTCCAGGGATGCGTATTGTGGGGCAGGCAAAGGATAAAGTAAGTGTCTTGTCCTTTGTAATGGAGGGTATTCACCATCAGGATATCGGTGTACTTCTGGATCAGCAAGGTATTGCGATTCGTACTGGTCACCATTGTACACAACCCCTCATGAACCGATTTGGATTGGCTGGAACCTCTCGTGCCTCTTTTGCTGTTTACAATACCAAAGAAGAAATTGATTTGTTGGTTTCCGGAATTCATAAAGTAAAGAAAATGCTAAGCTAGTATTTTCGAAATTATTATCAGATTGTTAGAACCGAATGATGTCAATAAACGAAATACAAGAAGACCTAATTGCCGATTTTGAATTGTTTGATGACTGGGAGGGTAAATATGAATATATTATCGATCTGGGTAAAGAGTTGCCTAAGCTAGATAGCCAGTTTAAAACCGAAGATAATATCATAAAAGGTTGCCAATCACTAGTTTGGTTGCATGCTTCCATGAAAGATGGTTTGGTACATTTTGAAGCGGATAGTGATGCCATTATTGTAAGAGGACTGGTGAGTATGTTGGTAAAAGTATTGTCCGATCATACACCTGAGGAAATTGCACAAGCAGACTTGTACTTTTTGCAAAAAATAGGTTTGCATAAGCATTTGGCACAAACCAGATCCAATGGGTTGGCTTCAATGGTCAAACAAATGAGAGCCTATGCATTGGCGTACCACGCAATAAATTGATTAAAAGCATATTAATATAAAATATCATGTCAGAAGCTGAATTGCGGGAAGAAATAATTAAGGCCATCAAAATGGTTTATGATCCGGAAATTCCGGTCGATGTTTATGAACTAGGCTTAATTTATGACCTTAAAATTTTTCCAATAAATAATGTTTTCGTGTCGATGACACTTACTTCTCCTTCTTGCCCTTCGGCGGGGACATTGCCTGGGGAAGTGGAGCAAAAGATACGTGAAGTGGAAGGGGTAAATGATGTAAGTTTGGAGCTTACATTTGATCCACCATATTCTACCGAAATGATGTCGGAAGAAGCAAAACTGGAACTGGGTTTTATGTAATTTCACAAATAAAGAATTTTGGTACAAACAGATGAAATTATTTTTTTAAATATACCCGTCTGTTTTACCAATAGTTAAATATAATTTTCAACTTAAATTTTTAAATATATGTATCCTCCCCAACTTGTAGCCCCCATGAAAGCGGAGCTTGTGGACGCTGGATTTCAGGATTTATCTACCGCAGAGTCAGTTGATAACTTCATGCAAAACATGAAAGGAACCGCTTTGGTTGTGATTAATTCGGTATGTGGTTGTGCGGCAGGTGCTGCCCGTCCTGGTGTAAAAGCCTCTTTGACTAGAAGCGAAGTAAAGCCAGACCAACTTGCTACTGTATTTGCAGGTTCTGATATTGAAGCAGTTGCCAAAATGCGTGAGTATTGCTTGCCATACCCACCGTCATCGCCGGCGGTTGCTCTTTTTAAAGATGGTGAATTGATTCATTTTGTAGAACGTCATCACATCGAAGGTCGCTCTGCTGAAATGATCGCACAGCATTTACAAATGGCTTATGAAGAGTTTTGTGCGGAAGAAGCATAATTCAAACTGAAAGTTAATTCATAAGCGGCCATTGTCAAGTTTTGATGATGGCCGTTTATTTTGGTAAATTGGAATTCCTATACCTTGCTTCACCGAAAAAGTTAATGCTATGAAAGGCCATCTATTTTCAAAATTTGTTCCCGCTCCACTGAGTGGTAATTCAAAATTTGATCAACTTTATAATATTTTCGAACAATTACTTTTATTAACCTCTGGTGATGTGGGTGAAGCCATGGCTTGGCTTAACCAGCTGGATCGGCAGTACAAGCTTACGGATGATGCTTACGGCATAGGGGATTTTTTTGAAGACCTCAAAAATAAGGGATATATCAAAGAAGTGCCCGGTGATGGTGAAAACAAGGTGATTATGACAGCCAAAGCCGAAAAGGGAATTCGGAAAAGTGCCTTGGAGGAGATTTTCGGGAAATTAAAACGGTCTAAATCAGGTGGCAATCACCAAACACCATTTCTTGGTGTAGGGGAAGATTTGAATAGTGAAATACGTCCTTTTCAGTTTGGTGATTCCTTAGATCAAATCGCCATGACCGAATCCATCAAAAGTGCTCAGATTAACCATGGTCTAGGAGATTTTATGTTGATGGAAAATGATTTGGAAGTGGTTGAAAAAGATCAAAAAACGGCAACATCTACGGTAGTTATGATCGATATTAGCCATTCCATGATCCTCTATGGAGAGGATCGGATTACTCCTGCAAAAAAAGTGGCCCTTGCTTTGGCTGAACTCATTAGAACCAGATACCCGAAAGATTCACTGGATATTATCGTATTCGGGAATGATGCGTGGCAAATCCAGCTAAAAGACTTGCCCTATCTTTCGGTGGGGCCTTATCATACCAACACCGTTGCTGGATTAGAACTTGCCATGGACCTTTTACGTCGCAAGAAAACGAAGAATAAGCAAATATTTATGATCACCGACGGAAAACCTACTTGTCTTAAAGAAGGAATACGTTACTATAAAAATAGCTTTGGCCTAGATCGTAAGATTATCAATAAAACGCTCACCTTGGCCGCACAGGCGCGAAAATTGGATATACCAGTAACCACATTTATGATTGCCACAGATCCTTATCTCAAACAGTTTGTTCAGAATTTTACGGAAGTAAATAATGGCCGAGCGTATTATAGTAACCTCGACGGTCTGGGTGGTTTTGTACTGGAAGATTTCCAAAGGAACAGAAGGAAAAATGTAAAATAGGTAGAGCCAAATAATAGCATAAACAAATTATTGGTTAATTTTTAAACAGGCTCTTAGTAGGGTTTAAAAGATAAGTAATCGGAAGCGAGTGCAACTTGGGCCTTTTACGCTTATTGTACCAAATTGCACCAAATGCATGCAAGAGTGATACAGCGTTTTTAGTGCTTGTGATTTTATTAACCGTTAGACCATGTCGTGAGCCTTGCGCTATTTCAAATAAAATTCACATCATACTTGTTCCACTGCCATGCAGTCGGGAGTTGTTTTTGTTAATTATACGATACAAATAATGTTGGATACCTTTGGCCTCCAAAGAATATACTAAACCAATATAGCTTCAAGTACCCATACTTTTCCAGCTATTTCCCTACCGAAATCAAATTGGCAAATAACCTATAAGCTCCAGAAACGCCTGCTGGCAACTCCCGGAAAAAGGAAAGACCTGTATAGATATAATGTCCTTTACCGTATTTGGCATACAATAAAGCACCTTCTTTTAATTCTTCCCCCGTATCATGGCCAGCTAAAAGCGCCTCATAATGAGCCTTATCCCAGCTGTCTGCAAAGTAAAGGCCGCGCTCCTGAATCCACCCTTCAAAATCCTGCTGTGTAATTTTGTTAGGGTAATTCAATAACCTGTGAGCTGGCTTAAGAAAAGTCAACTCTGCGTTCTCTTCCGTAATTCTATCTCTGCTCGTTTGTAAAGGATAGGGGCCAATTTGCGGCACTTTTAACCCAGAAGGAATCGTATATTGAACTACCATCGTGCCCCCATTTTTGACATAATCCATCAAACGACTTTGGTAATTAATCAATCTATTTTCGGTATTATAAGCACGAACACCTACTACGATGGCATCATACTGGTTTAAGTTTCCAGAAAGTTGCTCTTCTTCTAGAATAGTAACCGTACAGCCAATCTGGCGTAACGCAGCAGGTACTTCATCCCCAGCACCTGCGATATAGCCAATTTGCCGCGCCGTTGTTTTGATAGCTATTTTATCAAACTTGGCAGTAGCTGGTGGAAAAAGTGTTTGAGTAGGTATGTGTTTATACGAAATGGATTTTATGCCTTTTGAATAGGTCTGATTTTCTATCATCACTTGGGCTTCTACTACTATCTCATCGTTTTGAGCGGGAGGCGTAACTTTAAAGGTAAAATATTCTTCTTGGTACTTATCTAAGTTCTCGAACTTGAATTGAGCAGGTTCTGACTTCCATCCGTTTGGTAGTTTGAGAGACACATTACCCGCCGTGTTTTTTATTTGTGCTTGTACCAGCACCTGTACGGTTTTAGGGTCAAGGTTCGGGAATACTACCACAGGATCTGTAATATTAACAGTAACCAAAGGGCGGATTTCAAAGGGACGGTAAATTTCGCCTTCCGCCGGATCTGTAAATTTATACTGCCAAGGTTTACTAAAAGTGAATCTATTGCCGTCAATTTCAAAGGTGTAACTCGTTATAGTTTTTGATCGGTTTTCTGGATAACCAATGTCCTGCTGGCTATCAATATTAAACATCCCATTTTCTAAGGGTTTTTCAATCCAATAAGGTTGTGAAATGGGAAGCGTTTGAGGTAAATCTACCTTTTTTGAAATCATTAACCCTTCATTATTGCTTAACACCTTATTGACAGTACTATCCGCGTTTCTGCCAGTCCAATTCAAGGCTACCAGTTTTACGGGAAAGTCGCTACGCTTTATAACAGAAATTTTGAAATCAACAGGCTTTCCTGCTACGCCAGAAAAGGTGGTTGGGTTGGTTTCATACCAAAGCCCCAAACATTCAGATAATAAGTTTTGAACCTCCTCTTTTTTGAGCTGGACGTAGTGATTATTAGCGTCTAGTTTTTCAAGTTCTTTGTGGATCAACAATAAATGAGGTACAGATTTTGAGGGATCGGTCAGGTCGTATTGCTTAATGGTTTCATGAATCAATTTGGAAACTTTTTGACTCTCGGCTACACGATTCCACGTAATATCAATGCCATCGAACAAGTTTTTTTCAGCAGGAACTCCCACTTTATGAAGGAAATAGTCGGTTCTTACACCCCGATTCGCCGAAGTACCAAAGGCTTGGCTCTTATGCTGACTTCTACTTTCCGCAGCAATTTCTGGATACGATTTACCTAAAATAGGGTTGTATCCACCAA
>CAXBLH010000391.1:0-5556 GCA_963976315.1 uncultured Dyadobacter sp. | reverse complement strand
TGTTGCATTTTTTCTTTGTTAATATCGATCTGCCTTTGGGGAATAGGGAATACCAAGTTGTTCTGGGTTAAGGTAGTTACCAAATTGATTTGGTCTTTTTTACTGTTTAAAACCTCAATTGCCCGACCAGTCCGAACCAAATCGAACCAACGATGTCCTTCAAATGCCAGCTCAACACGTCGTTCTTTTTCAACCGCCAAACGGAAAGCTTGTTGCGTGGGTACATCCGATGCGGTAAGTTTTGCTAATCCTGCACGTGTTCTTATTTGATTCAAATACTCCAATGCTGGTCCGTTGGCTTGGTAGCCTGCTTCGTTTAAACTCTCTGCGTACATCAGTAAAACATCAGCATATCTGATAATGGGTATATTGTTACCATTGTCGCCAGAAGTTGCAGGAACATCATAATATTTTTTTACAAACCGGTCTGGTATCACCTGGCCAGCCGCGTTAACGTAAGAGGTGGCTAGTGAAATAGCTTTACGTAAATCTCCAGCTTCGTAGGCATTTATCATGTCTAAAGTAGGCTGGTTGTTGCCACCGCCTCCAAAATTCATAACGGCATTTCCAGAGTTTTGAGGTGCAAAAGTATTTGGCCATGGGTTTCCTTCACCACTTCCACCCGATTTGAACTGTATATCAAACACACTTTCTTTGTTGTTCTTGTTGCTCACCTTAAACACATCGGCGTAGTTTGGTAAAATACCATACACTCCGGAGTCAATTACCTCTTTTAGTTTAGTATTGGCCTCTGGATATTTCTTTTGGGTGAGGAGTACCTTTCCCAAAAGTGCCTTTGCAGCTCCTTTTGTAGCCCGGCCAATGTTATCGCCGGTATAGCTTAGTGGTAAAGCAGTTTCAGCATCGGTCAAATCTTTCTGTATCTGGGTATAAATATCAGCTACTTCGTTTCTACCATAGTTATATCCTTCGTCGGCATCCGATATTGATTTAACGACCAAAGGAACCTTTCCGAATGTTTGTACTAGTACAAAATAAACGTAACCTCTCAAAAACTTCACTTCGCCAATATACCTGCTTTTGAGGGCGGCATCGATCGTAATGCCGTCAATTTTATCCAGAATGGTATTGTAACGCGCAATGGCGGTGTAGCTGTCGTTCCATCTCGCTAAAATATAGGGATTGGTGGTCCGAATATAGAAGCGGTCGAACTCATCCTGATCGGTTACAGAACCAGATGCCACTGCAACGGTATTATCTGATGCGATATCACCGAAAATATAGCTATTAGTAGAAATACCACTTGCTTGTAGGCCTGCATATGCACCATTGACAGCAATTTTTATATCCTCTGCCGTTTTATAGAAATTATCGGTGGTGGCGGATGATATGGGTTTGAGATCCAAAAAATCTTGGCTGCATGAACTTACCGTAAGGGCAAATGCTAAAAGCCAGGAATAAGATTTTATATTTTTCATATTTTACTTTGTTTATGCTGATTTTGAATACCTTACAAACTTAAATTTAGTCCGATTGTGAACGTTTTGGCCAATGGATAAACCCCATAGTCAACACCGCCTGTCAGTGGGCCTTCGTAGTTGCTCACTTCTGGGTTATAGTTGAGGTATTTTGTAAAGGTGAATAAGTTTTGTGCTGAACCATAAACTCGTATCCGTGATACTTTTATTTTTGATAAAACCGATTGCGGTAGGGTATACCCTAAACTTATATTTTGAATACGCAAATAGGAAGCATCCTCTATCCAGCGAGTGGAAACTGCATTGTTATTACCCGTGGTGCGAGCATTTGCACGTGGTGTTACGCCATCACCAGGATCTTGTGGAGATCTCCATCGTGTCAACACCGTAGAGATTTGATTGGAATTTCCTTCCAAGTTTTCAAAAAAGCGACGACTCAGATTCAGTGCTTCATTTCCTTGGGAGCCCTGCACCGTGATGCCCAGGTCAAATCCGTGATACGCAAAACTATTAGTAATGCCATAAATGAAGTCTGGTTGGTTGTTCCCAATGATGGTTCTGTCGTTTGCATCTATCTTTCCATCTTTGTTGACATCCTCATATTTTACATCTCCTGGACGAGTGGTGGCATCATGAGGGTGCGCATCTACATCTGCCTGATCTTTGAAAACACCTATTTGTTTGTATCCGTAAAAACTTCCGATTGGAGAGCCTATTTGCGTGATGTTGGTCTGGCCGATACCACTATTGCTTAAAATAGCATCTCCATTTGGGCCAAGGGCAAGTACTTTATTTCTATTCAATGACAAATTGAACCCGGTACTCCAAGTGAATTCTTTTACTAAATTTCGAGTGTTAAGTGCAAATTCCCAGCCCTTATTTTCCATTTTACCGATGTTCTTAACCACCGAGCCAAAACCGGTAAGGGTAGGAACGTTTACGGATAAAAGTAAGTCTTTGGTAGTTCTTTTGTAATAGTCTACAATCACTTGAATTCTATTATTGAACAACCCTATATCTATACCTGCGTCGAACTGCTGACTTCTTTCCCAGCCCAGTTTATTGTTTGCCAAGGAAGAAGGAGCAAGTCCAGAAACCAATGCATTGTTAAAGCTATAGTTGTCAGAACGTAAACTAGCAACATAAGGATAATAGTTGCTGAAAGCGTTGTTTCCAGCAAGACCATAACTAACACGTAACTTAGTTTCTGAAATGGCCTGTATACCTTTTAAGAATGATTCTTCACTAATTCTCCAACCCACCGAAGCTGCCGGAAAGGTACCCCATCGGTTATCCGTTCCAAAAATGGAAGAACCGTCACGGCGTACCGATACATTGACCAAATATTTTCCATTATAACTATAATTCAGTCGGGCAAAATAGGAAGCAGAAGCGTTTGCCGTTTTTTGAGAAGAGCCCGTAGTAGTGGATCCATTCGCACTTGCATTTAAGGTTTCAACCACATCATTGGGATAAGAACTACCACCGGTAAGGCTTTCTTCGTATTGTAATTTCGTAGACTCCATACCAATCAAAACATCTACGTCGTGAACGTCTTTAAAGGTCTTGTTGAAATTCACCGTTTGGTTAAATAACCAACTCATAGTTTGGTATGAATTAGCAAAACCGGTTGCAACCGTTGGCGGCAGCTGCTGGTTCAACGGCATTTTTGAAGTACGATACGAGTTTACCCGGTTACCTTTAAAGTTCACATTGGCGGTAGCGCGGTATGTAAAATGCTTTAAAAACTCGTATTGTGCATAGGTATTACCCAAGAAATTGATAGACGTATTCTGCCTGTTGAGTTCCGAAATATTGGCAACCGGATTGGTAATGCCCGGGTAGTTGTAAGGCGCTGCAAATCCTGCTTGCGAAGTGTAACCACCATCTTGGTTGTATATTGGGATAAAAGGCATTACGGATAGTGCCGAATTGACGATCCCATTACTTGCCCAGTGGCCCTCATCGCTTACTTCTTGTTGGATCCTTAAAGTCGGGTTTAAATTCATTCCGATTTTGAGTTTCGGCAATACATTTACCTCCGCATTGGCTCTAAAAGTATAACGTTTCAGGTCGGATCTTTTGATAATGCCTTCTTGACTTAAAAAGCCACCGCTGATCAGGTATTTTCCTTTTTCGGATCCACCAGAAGCAGTAAGCTGGTAATTGGACATTTTGGCTTTTTGAAAAATCAAATCTTGATAATCATAATAGGGTAGGTTGGCTACTTTGGTAGCATCATCAAAATCCATCCACTCGAAAACCTCACCACGGGGATACCGGTATCTAAGGTAGTCGGTGGGCCGTACACTATTCGGATCAGTAATACTTGCACCTTTAATATTGTCTAAATAAGCATTATTGGAGGCATCTTTTCCAAACTCAGCAAACTGCTGGGAGTTTAGTAGATCCAATGTTTTGGCAACCTGTTGTACCCCAGTGTAAACATCAAAGCTGAGCTGGTTTTTGCCACTCTTGCCTTGTTTGGTAGTTACCAAAATAACGCCATTCGACCCCTTGGATCCATAAATGGCGGTGGAGGAAGCATCTTTTAATACGTCCATGCTTTCAATGTCATTCGGGTTTAGGTTACTAAATATGGTTGGATCCACAATGTTACCATCTACTACAATTAATGGAGAGTTTCCAGCGCTTATGGAGCCGAACCCTCGTACCTTAATAGAAGGTGTGCTTCCTGGTGTTCCATTATTTTGTTGTACTACTACTCCCGGAATTTTACCTTGCAGTGCCGTCGCTACATTGGAAACTGGCATGTCCTTTATTTCGTCCATAGGTACCGACGCAATGGCTGCGGTTACGCTGGCCCTCTTTTGAGTACCATATCCCACCACCACTACTTCTGCTAAGGACTTGTTATCTATTTTAAGAACGATGTTATGCACCGACTGATTACCGATTTGCTTTTCAATGGTCGTATAGCCTACATAGCTAAAAATTAAACTGGCGTTTTCGTCCTGAACGTCAAGTGTATACGTTCCATCCACATTGGTGGTAGTACCTGTATTCGTATTTTTTACGACAATACTTACCCCAGGTAAAGCCTCTCCTTGTTCGTCGGTTACTTTTCCGGTTATAGTAGTTTTGATTATCTCCTTAACTTGGTTCAGAAACTGTGTTTGTGAATCGGTCGTTTTGAAAGCTTCTAAGGCTTTAATCTGCTTTTTGTTTAGGATAATCTGCTTTCCAACCACTTCATAGGAAAGGTTGAGCGAAGTAGTAAGCTTATCCAAGACTTTGGATAAAGGCTCCTTTTCAGCGGTAATGGATACCTTGGTCTCTGCTGGAATTAAGTCCGCTTTGTAGGCAAATTTTACATCCGTTTGCTTTTCGATTTTGCTAAGCACCATTTCAATTTTGCTATTCACAAAATTAAATCTGACGGTTTGAGCCAGCAATTCTTGGCTCATAACATTTTTGGCAATGGCCAATCCGGAGAATACCAAAACCGCCACAAACTGGACAATTGATATTTTTAAAATGGGTATGAGCCTTGTGCTTTTAAGGAAGTTTTTTTTCATAGGTATTAAATAGAACTGGTTAAAATTGGGGGAAATGTTTTGGTTTAATATGGAAAATAAGTCCAGTTATTCCGTTTGGAGGTGGTTATAAAATGCTATTAACAACCGTTGCTATAAATTATAATTTTGGCATCTATCATTTCGAATTTAGCGTTTAGAACCTTGCAGATTACATTCAGTTTTTCATAGAGATCTTCCTGTGTAACATCAATATTGAGCTTGCAGTGGGCCATTATGTCTTCGTCAAAAAGTACTTCAATTCCATAGGCTTCCTCCAAATTCTTGAATATCTGGGTGGCTGGAGTATTTTTGAAGTTAAACGAAAGGGTTCTGGATTTTTCTATTACTGCTGGGTTTTCTACTACTGATTTCGAAAACGTGGTAGTCTTTTTTTCAAATACTGCTTGCTGGTTTGGGGTGAGCACAATGCTGCTTGTTTTTGATCTAGCATCGTTTTTATTCTGGCTGGAATACAAGGACACTTTTCCAGAATTAACAGATACCGTTACTTTGGTATCATTCGGCAGTGCTTTTACAACAAAGCTTGTTCCCAAAACCTTAGTTACCAACCCTTGGGC
>CAXBLH010000390.1:0-5592 GCA_963976315.1 uncultured Dyadobacter sp. | reverse complement strand
ATCCGGAAACTCCCTAGCTTGATTCAGATAACCAAATACGTTAAAAACCGGAATGCAAATAATTGTACCTCTTTGAGGTATATGGTATTTCTTCCGAATAATATCCCGCAAGATGGCCACCCCGTTGGTTTCGTCACCATGAACGCCACTCATCAATAGTAGAACGGGACCATCATGGATTCCCCGTTCTACAATGACAGGAATTCTTAAACTGTTTCTAGTATGAAGTTTCGCAACTTCCAACTCTAGAATTGCACTTTCACCCCTATTTATTTCCTTACCTAAAATAAGAAACTTACTATCAGACATTTCTTTCAAGGTACTTGATAATTTCTTTGGCAATATCCTTTTTAGTAGCCGCTTCTATACCTTCTAAACCAGGAGAGGAATTCACCTCCAAAACCAATGGACCTTTCGAGGATTGTAACATATCCACGCCTGCTACGCCAAGTCCCATGGCTTTGGTAGCTTTTAACGCAGTTAATTCCTCCTGATCGGTCAATTCTATGATTGATGCAGAACCCCCTCTGTGTAAGTTTGACCTAAACTCCCCTTCTTTCCCTTGACGTTTCATTGCTCCTACCACAATACCATCTACCACAAATGCACGAATATCCGCTCCCCCCGACTCCTTGATAAATTCCTGTGCAATAACGCGTGCTTTTAATCCATTAAAGGCCTCAATAACAGAGTTTGCAGCATTTTGAGTTTCCGCCAATACCACACCCAACCCTTGTGTTCCTTCCAATAATTTCAGTACCAAAGGAGCACCACCTACCGATTCTATTACATGATCGACATCCTTTGTGTAATTGGTAAAAACGGTTTTGGGAAGTCCAACACCTGCTCTTGCCAATATTTGTAAACTTCTCAACTTATCTCTTGACCGAACCAATGCTTGCGACTCAACTGCAGAAAATACGTTCATCATTTCAAACTGACGAACCACAGCAGTACCGTAATAGGTAACAGAGGCACCAATTCTTGGTATTATGGCATCTATATCGTCTAAATAAGTACCATTAAAATACACTCTTGGATTCTTTCTTTCGAGTTCAATGGTACATTTTAGGGGATCCACTACAACCACACTATGGCCTTTGGCTTTTGCTGCTTCTACTAGCCTACTGGTAGAATACAGCTTTGAATTTCTCGATAAAATGGCAATTTTCATATTTAGTTTGTTATTCGGTTATTTGATTGTTAAATATTAACTTTTTTTTATTTCATTTAAATTGAATGCTCCACAATTGTTTTAAAACTTTTGTCAAAAGTATAACTGAGATCATATCCGTATGGTCGTCTCATATCCGAATTTATTAATCAGAACGGATTTGGGGGTTACTTTATACCGAAGTCAATGATAGCATGGAACGGAACCTGCTGTTGGAGAAATAACGGGAGATTTTGGGTACGTCCCATAAAATAATGGTACTATAAGGGGCAATTCGGAGAGATTTAAGCCTAGCATTTGGAAATTAGCTATAAAAAATTCGTTCAAAGGGATACTCATAAATTAAATACGGGATGGGCGTAAATCTAACTTTGTCAATATTTGGAATTTTGAAACGCATGTCTTACCAAACATTTGGAATGCACTTGGCACTAAAAAATTCAACTGAAATTGCTTACAACTCCTAATTCTTATCTAATATTGATCAATAATATAACAAAAAAAACAGACATAACAAAGTAACAATTATAGCTAAATAAGCTGCAATGAAAACAAAATGATAGAAATTTCAATAGGTAAATCAATAAATAATTACAACGTGATATGCTAATATTAGAAACGTTTAAATATCACTTTTTGATTATCCGTAAAAGTACAAAACAACAATTAATCTGAAAATCAGCTGGTTGCTTTACATCCAACGGCGGAAATATATTAAAGGATTACAAATCTAGCTTTTCCTATTTTCTTTCTTCAGAGCGAAAAAACATTATCAAAGGAGTAAGAGCGAAAGGCAATATTTTCGACCTATTTTACACCGAAAATATTTTAAAGACTTTTTTTCTTTTGAAAGAAATCCCTTTGTAGACCGAATTCAAGTACTCATTTTGATTCCAAATATTTAGTAGTACTATTTGGGATTTTTATATTTTGGAAGACTAATTTTATCAAAAAATGATCATTCCAATAAACTTTTATGCGCTTAAAGGAATGATCATGGTTACTTTACTTAACTATAAAATGAAAGTTGGAGCGGCCTGCCGGTGCCACATCACCATTGACCCAAAAGTCCATAATGTCACCTTGCTGCTGCATATTATCGCTCCACTTGAATTCAAAATCAGGTTTGCCGTCAATGCCTAATAGAGATTTGGGCACTTTAAGTTCGAGTTTGTTTTCAGATAAACTATACTCCAGTTCACCAACTTTCTGCCAGTTCCAAGACGCTTCGGTTTTTTCTAACACGGCCTTTTTATTAGGATTTAAACGATTAATTACAAAATCATAACCTTCCCAACCCGTGTTTTTATCCCGATCAATGTTGATAAAAAGGCGCATCCAGCCTTCGTCCGTTTTGGGGGTTAGATTATCGGCTGTTTCAACATAAAAATAAACATGGCTATCATCATGTGCCACTTTACTTTTCACAATGTCATTCCTACCCGTTTTATTGACATAATGCATACTTCCCCATCCAGGACTATCACGGTGAACGGTACTACCTTTATAACTCGTAAACTCAGGCAATACATTTTTCCAATCTTCAAACTTTTGATCTATAACAATTGTCGTTTTTCCAGAAGCTGTAGCAGTAGGATTTACCCCTTTGAAACGGCGAATATTAGCCATCATTTGATAGTAATAGTTGTCACCATGACCGCCTTTCATAGGTTCAACATCCCTACTTCCTTCTTGATCAAACTCGTCCGGAAAAGCATTGGATTGCTGTTGCCAAATTTCATATCTACCAGCAATCCATTCATTCCAGCCCGTAATAAATATAAACTCAGGATCTATTTTTAAGGCATGATCCCATTGTTCCTGAAAATTAAATCCATAATTCACCGCACCTTCCGTGGTAATTTGTCCAGACTTGTTGGTATAGCTTCTTCCAAAAGCACCAAGAGCATTCATGGCAGTTAAACCCCTTGCTTTACTCCAATTTTGTGCAACTCCAACAGTCACTTGCTCAAAACCGCCTTGTGGTGTTTTGTAAAAACCATGTTGTGGTGTGATTTCGAGCCAACCCCAGTGATCGGCCTTTTCTGGTCCTTTGTTGTATACCGGCTGACCCGTTCGAAATGAAAAGAAATTGAGTAGTTCTTGACTCAATTTAGGATCCGAAGTTTTCCCTTTGATGTCTTGGGTAAATTCAGGAGACGCCATTATCAGTGGCTTTCCTTTCCATATGAACCACAAATTCTTGTATTTCCCCGGCTTGTAAAGGTCTTGGTATATTTCTCGAATAATTTCCTTACCTCCATCCGTAGTCCAGAAAGGTAGCATAAAGGCAATTTGAGGAGTTTTTACGCCATCCTTTCTTGCCTTTGTAAAAACCTCGCAAAGTTTCATGTACGACTCCTTCCAGGTCAGGTTTCCATTGGTACAGTCAAATATGATCACATCGATAGCGGCATCGGCAAGCATCTCGGCATGTTTCCGTAATATCCATTCATCGGTATCAATATAATATCCAAAAAGTGGCTCAGCCCAAAACCAAGGACTATTTTTCTTGGGCCAAATCGGATTGTTGTAATCTTCTTTGGCAGCTGGGTTTCTTGCTAAATATTCTGTGACGTTGTAGGGGGGATTATTCCGGCTTTGCTGTGTATGCCAAGTCCAATAAAACAACCCAACGAACTTATCTTTTTTTAAATCACCCACCTCCTGATTCGTTGGCAAGCTTCTTCCTAAGGCATCCGTTGCAGGCAAACTGTAACCTGCATTTTGGAGTTTTTGACCAAAGGTGGTAGTTGCGACTATGTTAAAGACGATGATTAAAATAATCTTATGTTTCATCATGATGGATATTTCAAGGTTCAAATTAACCATAAAAGTGGTAGGGATTTAGGAATAGATTTTATTGGCAACATGGAGTTTATTGCCGATCAGAAAGTGTGCTATAATGTTGAACAAGACATACTATTGATTGGCTATAAAATTAAATCTTCCACCTGGTGCGGTATCGCCGTTGACATACCAATCCAAGGGATCGTCCATCTTTTGCATGTTGTCCGACCATTTGAACTCAATATTTAGTGGACGCTTTTGAACATCCATCAAAGATTTGGGAATGGTTATCATCAGTTCATTATTGGCAACTTCAAACTTGACTGACTTCGTTGTTTTCCATGTTCCGTTTTGATAGACTTGAAAATCCTTGCCACCTACAACCCGGTAATCGTAGCCCAACCAGCCCGTTTGATGGCTTCGATCGGTATCGATCAGAAGCGTCATCCAGTTTTCTCCTGAATTAGGTGAAATTTTGGAAACTGTTTTGGTATAGAAATAGACATTTTTACTATCATGAGCCACTTTTAAGGTTTCAAAATCATTTCTGCCGGTTTCATTTTTATAGATTGTAATAGGATCCGTTTGCGTACCAGGATGGTTCCGTTCCACAGTTTCACCAATATAATCGTGGTATTCCTGCTTTACGTTTTTCCAATCATTCAAGCTTTTGATAGTCCTTTCAGGCTCCAACTTTTCATTTTCGGCAACCCCTTTATAGCGTCTAATATTGGACACCAGCTGCATATAATAATGATCTTTCATATTGGCAGTGAGCGTTGGCTCAATGTCACGGCTATATTCTGGACTCGCTTGATCACAAAACCAAGAATGTTCAGGATTGTCATCATGACTTGCAAACTTACCAGCAATCCATTCGTTCCATCCCGTTACATAAATAAATGGCGTATTTTGTTTTATTGCAAAATCCCATTGCTCCTGCGTATTATAGCCATATACAATATCCTTTGCAGGATCGCCCGGAATACCGTTGTGGTACGACCGACCCCAATTGTCATTATTACCGTAAAACGCTGACCCGCCCATACCAGCGGTAGGGTTCGGATGTTGCGCAACGGAAACATTCACAATTTCAACTTCACTATTATGATTGGTATACAATTTCTGAGGTCGTTGGAACTCTATCCATGGCCAACCGTTGTTTTTCTGTCCTTCTGTGGGCCATTGCGACTCTCGAAAAGTAAAAAAATCTGCATAGTCCGAACCTTTGGCTTCTTTTGAAATTCCAATTATCAAGGGTTTCCCTTCTAAGTAATACCAACATTCGGGATGGCGGTATTGTGCACCATTTTTATAAAAGAAATTATAGGCCTCCTGCATGGTTTCACCGGAGGATGTATTGGTATAAAAAACGATTTTGGGCGGATTTTTCCCTTGTCTACGTACTGCGTCCATGGCATCCATGAGTACATCTGCCTGTTTGGCATAAGTAAGCCGATTGGTTGCGTCAATCACCAATAAATCCACACCAGCATCCGTTAACAGCTGAATACTCCGTAACTGCACCCAATAATCATCTGCTTTGTAATATCCATAAATAGGCTGTCCCCAGTAGTACATACCTACACTTTTATTCGGGTCGCCACCCCAATGTGGATTGTCGAAAT
>CAXBLH010000389.1:0-5598 GCA_963976315.1 uncultured Dyadobacter sp. | reverse complement strand
TTTGGTGATATTAACGGGCCAAGTAGGCAGGAAATTCTTGATGGTACTTTGGAAACAAAAGCCAGCACCAGAGATACTCAACATATTATAGGCCTGTTTCCGAATCAGTGCAGAAGCATCTACTAGTGCTTTCGGGATTTCTGTGTTTGCCAATAACAAAGGTTTGGAGGTGGTAATCGTTGACTTTTGGAATTGCTCCAAAAAGTAAGCATAGTCTTGCTCCGTGCTGGTGGAGTCTGGAATGATCAGGTCAAAGTCAAACCGGCTATTGGTTTCATTTTTGGTATAAGATTCGAAATTGTTATAAAATGAAGCGACAAGCGACCTTGAACCAGAAGGCGTTAAAAACTCCTGATAATCGTTCGTAGAATTGTGATCCACAAGCCATATTCTAATAAAAATTTTTTATAAGTTGCTATCAAACTTTCATTTAATATAGTATTCCATCCCGCACGGTTAACCACAATACCTATTTGCATATTTCGTGTTTTGGCCGCAACTACTATTTTTTCCAAATAGCTGAAATAGTCTGGATTGATTTTAGGATTTACGTCTGCTGAAAAAGGAGCCTTTTTATAAAAATTTTTCTGGTTAGGCTGAATTGGAAGGGCTTGAATTAGAATGGTGTTAAATGACTGACTTTTTCGTACGTCAAGGTACTTAACAGCGTTGGCATAATCGAGTTTACGCAGCATTTGCCATGCTACGTCGGCCACTACTAAATAAGGCTGGCCATTTGCATCCAAAAAGTGTTTACCCCCCAAGCTTGTCTTGATGGGGAATTTGACAATTTCCGATTGAATTCCTGTGCCAGCATGTACAATCTGGATATTTATCAAAAATATAAAGAACAAGTACTTGATATTCATAGAGGAACCTCCTTTAAGTTTTGTATGGTTTGTGAAGGGTGTTCTGAACTAAAAACGAAGCTACCAGCCACCAGAATATCCGTTCCCGCATGTATAAGTTCTGCCGCATTTTGTAAATTAACACCTCCGTCGACCTCAATTTTGAAACTAAGGTTTTGCGCCTTACGTAATTGGTCTAATTTGGCTATTTTTGAGATACTATTTTTAATGAATTTTTGGCCGCCAAACCCAGGGTTTACAGACATAATCAGCACCAGATCTACCTCCGCTAATAGGTCTGACAGTAATTCAATGGGCGTATGGGGATTCAGGGCTACTCCTGCTTTAGCTCCCAATTCTTTAATATGCTGAACGGTACGGTGTAGATGTGGACAAGCTTCATAATGCACGGTGAGAATATCAGCCCCGGCATTTTTAAAGGCTTCTAAATAACGGTCAGGTTGTTCGATCATTAAATGAACATCCAGTGGCTTTTTAGCATGTTTATGAATGGCTTGGCAAACGGGAATTCCAAAAGAAATATTTGGTACAAACATTCCATCCATGATATCTACATGAATGTAATCGGCGGCACTGTTATTGAGCATTTGTACGTCTCTTTGTAAATTGGCAAAGTCAGCAGCTAAAATAGAAGGGGCGATGAAAGGCATGTTTTTTGGATTAATTTAATTTTATATTTTTCAAAAATAGGAAATATTATACCAAGATTGAACCTATAGGGTAATGTCTTACACGGTCGGTCTGTAAATAACCAAAAGTAACTTGTGTTTTACAGTTCAACTCATTGTTAAAAGGAACTTTTAAATTGAAATGAAATTAGCACAATATTAGAGCCTCCTTAAAAATTAACCAATAGTTTGTTTATGCGATTTTTTGGCTCTACCTGCGTTAAATTTTTCAGGGCGGTTCGCACAAAAAATAAGCTATAAACAATTCTATCATTAAAATTTAAACAGACATTTAATTTTAAGAAATTTACATTTGCACTTAAAAGCAAGCATAAATCAAGGAAAAATATGACGGCCGAACAGGAAATTAAAGAGCTAAGTGCTCAAATAGTGTATTATAATTCGAAATATTACCAAGACAACGTTTCCGAAATTTCTGATTACGATTTTGATCAGTTGTTGAATAGATTGAAAGCATTGGAAAAGCAATATCCAGAATTTAACTATCCGGATTCTCCTTCGCATCGTGTGGGTGGCACTATCACCAAAAATTTTGAAACGGTTTTTCACCGTTACCCGATGTTATCACTAGATAATACTTATAACGAGGATGAAATCAGGAGTTTCGATGAGCGTGTAAGGAAAGGGCTGGAAGGAGCAGAATTTGAATATATCTGTGAGCTGAAATTTGATGGTATTTCTTTAAGTTTTACCTATGAAAATGGTGTTTTGGTTCGTGGCGTTACCAGGGGCGATGGCAGTCGGGGGGATAATATAACTAATAATGTAAAGACCATTAGAACCATTCCATTACGGGTCAACAATCCCGAAATTCCAGAGTTGTTCGAGATCCGTGGGGAAGGTTTTATGCCCAATTCTTCGTTCGAAAAGTTGAATCGAAATATGGAGTTAATTGGGGAAAACTTATATGCAAACCCAAGAAATGCAGCTTCGGGCTCTTTTAAATTACAAGATTCTGCCGAAACCGCTCGTCGTGGTTTAGACTGTTATATTTACTCCTATATGGCCGATAGCGAAACGTTTGAGACGCATGAAGCAAGCCTCGAAGCCTTGAAAAATTGGGGGTTTAATGTTTCACCGGGTTGGGAAAAGGTCCGTGACATAGATTCGGTAATTGCATATATTCGTAAATGGGAGCAAAAAAGATTAACCTTACCCTTAGCCACGGACGGAATTGTGATTAAAGTAAATTCCTTTGCTCAACAAAAGGAATTAGGCTTTACAGCGAAAAGTCCGCGCTGGGCGATATCCTATAAGTACAAAGCGGAGAATAAACCAGCCATACTTAGGTCGGTAATATATCAGGTTGGGCGCACTGGAGCAGTAACCCCTGTAGCCAACTTGAGCGATGTTTCTGAAAGAGATCTACCGTATAAAAAAGTAAAAGGGGTTCATTTGTCTGGTTCACAAGTAAAGCGAGCCACCTTACATAATGCCAATGAGTTAGAAAGGTTGGAGGTTCGGTTGGGAGATACGGTGTTTGTAGAGAAAAGTGGTGAAATTATTCCTAAAATAACCGGTGTGGATGTATCTCAGCGTGATTTTCATATTACGGAACCAATACTATTCCCTTCGGAATGCCCTGAGTGTGGTACCGGGCTGATTCGGAAGGATGGGGAAGTTGCCTATTTCTGTCCCAACGACATCGCCTGTCCGCCACAGGTAAAGGGTAGAATTGAACATTTTATTCATCGCAAGGCCATGAATATTGATAGTTTAGGAGAGGGCAAAATAGAATTACTATATGACCTGGGCATGGTAAGGAATCCAGCCGACTTGTATGATCTTACTTATGAAAAGTTGTTAGGGTTAGAGAAAAGTATTGTCAATGAAGAAACAGGAAAAACCAAGAAAATTAGTTTTCGAGAGAAAACTGTTGAAAATATTTTGAAAGGATTGGAAGGATCCAGGTCTGCTCCATTTAAAAATGTCCTTTTTGCCTTAGGAATACGTTTTGTGGGTGCTACTGTGAGTGAAAAATTGGCTACTTATTTTAAGACCATAGAACAACTAATGGCTGCTGATTTGGACCAACTAGTAGCAGTGCCCGAAATTGGAGAAAGAATAGCTTTGAGTTTACTAGCTTTTTTCTCTTTGGATGCTAACCGAGAAATAGTCCAACGCCTAAAAGAAGCAGGATTGCAAATGACCACCCAAGAGGAAGAAGTGGTAATGGAAAGTGTACTACTGGAGGGTAAGACTTTTGTAATATCAGGAGTATTTGAACAATATGATCGAGATGAACTGAAAGTAAAAATAGAGGCTAACGGAGGGAAAGTTTTAAGTGGAGTCTCTGGAAAACTCAATTACCTTTTGGCTGGTGCCAATATGGGGCCGTCAAAACTAGAAAAAGCGAAACGGCTTGGAGTAACCATTTTGACTGAGGAGGAATTTGTAACGATGCTATCTATTTGAATAAAAAAAATGGGTCTTAATAGTTATTGGATCAGCCACACATTTTGAAATAATTTAAAAAAAGATGGCTGGTATTAAATTCAAAACAGAATAAAACGATTTACTTAATTAACTTTGTGTTTTATAATCAATCATTAATACAGGAATAATGCCATTGGATGAACGTTTCAAAGGAGTTGGTGCAGCCCTTATAACTCCTTTTGATGAAAATGATGAAATCGATTTCGTAGGTCTTAAGAATCTAATAGACCTTGTTTCCGAGGGCTCTGTGGATTATTTGGTAGTCCAAGGAACAACAGGAGAATCTCCTACGGTATCGGAAGCCGAAAAAGAAAGCATTTTAAACTTTACAGTTGATAATAATCCCAAGTCATTACCAATAGTTTATGGCATAGGAGGGAACAATACTAAGGCGGTTTTAGAAACTATCAAGAACACCAATTTTATTGGAGTTGATGCCATTCTTTCAGTTTGCCCCTATTACAATAAGCCTACTCAGGAAGGGATAATAGCCCATTTTACGGCAATTGCAGAAGCATCACCTGTTCCTGTTTTATTATACAATGTACCAGGACGCACGGTTACAAATATGGCTGTTTCTACCATTGTGAAATTGGCAAAACACCCCAATATTATAGGAATAAAGGACGCGGGTGGAAGCATTGAGCAAAGTATGCAGCTAGCGGCCGCCGCTCCTAAGGATTTTTTATTGCTTTCCGGTGATGATAACCTTGTAACCAGCATGATCAGCGTAGGTTGGCACGGCGTTATTTCGGTGATCGCCAATGCCTTTCCAAGAGAGTTTGTAGAATTAACTTGGCAAGCTTTGGAGGGAAGGTTTAAGGAGGCCGCTCGTCTTCAATTGGCATTTTTAGAATTTGACGAACTACTTTATGTTGAATCTAATCCCGTTGGAATCAAAAAATGTTTAGAAATAAAAGGAGTATGTCATTCACGAGTTCGCCTCCCATTGTTACAAGCTTCTACTTCTTTAGGGGAAAGACTTGCAACGGCCATGATTCGTGAAGGCTTTATTTAAGAGATATATATTTAAATTAAGGGGCTCTTTGGAGCCCTTTTTTGTTTAGTAAGCATTCATTTTGTGAAGTAAAAACATGATTAACTTTTATCCCGGGCCCTCTAAAATTTATGCTCATGTTGGTTCATTATTGCCCGAAGCGTTCGACTCTGGCCTGTTGAGTATGAACCATCGTAGTGAGTCATTTATGTCCATGATGCATTTTACGCTCGATACGGTAAAGCAAAAATTGGACATCCCCCAAGATTATGAAGTTTTTCTTGTTTCGTCGGCAACAGAATCATGGGAAATAATAGCACAGTCATTTTCAGATTCATTTTTCCATCTTTATAATGGGGCATTCGGTCAGAAATGGATGGAGTATACCGCCAAATTAAACAGACAGGTTGCCGGACTAGAATTTGGATTCAATGAGGAGCCCTCTTTTAATTTTGTTGATTCTCTGAAACCACAGGACCTCGTTTGTCTCACTCATAACGAAACATCAAATGGATCGGCCTTGCCAAATACTTTTTTGGAAAATTTGCGTACTACTATTGGTAATGTGATAGCAGTTGATGCTACCTCGTCCATGGCTGGGGTAAGT
>CAXBLH010000388.1:0-5644 GCA_963976315.1 uncultured Dyadobacter sp. | reverse complement strand
CATAAACCCTACATCCGCGAATAAACCCTGTTTTCTTTAACAAATTATCCGGCAGATTATACCCCAACGAAACATTAGCAATACGCAGAAAAGAAGCATTTTCAACCCACATGGAGTTCACTCGGTGCCCCCAGCTTGGTGTAAGTTTTGGTACCCCAGAATGAATACCATCACCTGGCTGCTCAGGACTTACCCATCGGTTCACCCAATCCTTACGAACATTGAAAAACCCCTGCAAGTTGTCAACCGTCTGGCGAAGGCCATTCATTACCTGTCCCCCTTGCTGACCATTCACAATCACGCTAAAATTAAAACGTTTGTAGTTCAAGGTATTGGTAACACCAAATGTAAAGTCGGGATGCGGATTACCGATAATGGTATAGTCGAGCAGGTCATTTACAACGCCATCACCGTTAACATCCTTGTATTTTGGATTCCCTTCATAAACCTGCGTAGTTTTGATTATGTCTGGATTCGCAACATCTGCTGCGCTATAAACTCCTTCCAGTTCAAACCCAAAAAACTGCCCGATTGGCTTTCCAACGATGCTGACGTGTGTCGGGTTTCCATCATTATTCCCTGACAATATCCGGTCGCTATTGTCGTTCAGAGACAATACTTTATTACGGTTGAAAGCAATATTAAAATTAACATCCCAAGTAAGTTGCTGATCGACGGGACGGCCTCCTAGCGAAACCTCAATCCCTCTATTACGTACATTTCCCTTGTTTACGATTTGGGAGCTAAAACCAGTAATGGCCGGTATCACATCGTTCAAAAGCATATTTCTACTTTTTCGGTTGTAAAAATCTACTGTTAACATCAGGTTATTTTTGAACAATTCTACATCAATCCCCGCATCAATTTGGCTGGATTCTTCCCAAGTTAAAAACGGATTGGATAAACCCACGTAAGAAGCCGCTACCAAGTTATTGGCAAAAGCGTAAGTACCTTGGTTGATCTGAGCCAAATGGGAGTAATTACCGATGTTGTTATTACCACTTTTTCCAAAACTAGCTCGGAACTTCAAATTACTGATGGTAGTACTATTTGCCAAAAAGTTTTCTTTGGAAACTCTCCATGCTCCTGCTATGGAAGGAAAATTGGCAAATCGGTTTTTTTCTCCAAAACGAGAGGAACCATCCGAACGGATCGTTGCGGTGAGCAAGTATTTGTCCTGAAAACCATAATTAATCCTTCCTAAATAGGATATAATACTCCATTCGTCGATATTCTGATTCCAGCTTTTTAGCGCCTGAGCAGCATTAATTGTTTGTACCAAATCATTTGAATACGGCCCAGCCACTACATTAATGCTACTATTTTTACTTTTTTGAGTGGTATAACCTGCCAAAACGTTGATCCGATGATCCCCAAATGACTTGTTATATGTTAAAGTATTTTCAATAAGCCAATTAAAATTACTACCATTATTACTGGAAGCCTGACCGTTGCCAGCTACCGGTGGACGGTTAGACCCTCCCACGGTACTGGGTATATACTGAAAATACTTAGAAGTAGACCAAATGGTATTTAAGGACGTTTTGGCCGTCAGCCCTGGCAAAATATCCCATTGAACATAAGCCAAACCAAGGTTTTGAAATTGCTCTTGCAACTGACTTGTTTCCCTTAACGTGAACAAGGGATTGGCAAAACTCCATGCAGAATGGTATTTACTTTGGGGCGATCTTACGTAGGGCAGTAGTTTACCATTTTCGTCATAGGGCGACATTACCGGATTGGCCCAGTTGGCTACTCCAATCACATCCTCCCGACTTTGATTGGTATTGGTTCTATTTTGTTTGATATAAGTAGGTTGCAAAGTTCCTCCAATAGTTACTTTTTCACCAAAGGTAGACTCCATGCTAATTTTGCTGGTAATACGTTCGACACCCGTATACCGCAAAGCACCATCTTGTTTGAAATATCCCAAACTAAAATTCATTCTGGAGTTTTCTCCACCCTTCTGGATATTCACATTGTAATCATGAATAGGAGCACTTTGTAATATCAAATCATACCAATCTGTCCCCGGACCATTTAGTTTGTCGAGATCCCGATATTCTACGGGGTAATCTTCTAATGTCGCCGCACGTTTTTCGGACCTAAAAACGGCAATATCAATTTTATTACGTTGTAGTTCCGCAAATTCGCGTTGGTTCATCAGCTGTGGCCGTCCTCTTTGTGGTACCGTCTGCACCCCTGACATAGCGCTAAAACTAACCTGAGTACGATTAAAAGCTCCTTTTTTGGTGTTTATTAATACCACACCATTGGCTCCTCTCGAACCATAAATCGCCGTTGAAGACGCATCTTTTAGTATAGATATAGACTCAATATCACTGGGGTTAATTAACAATAAAGGGTTTAAATTTTGATTCAATCCCGCTGAATAGGGCATACCATCTACCACATAAAGCGGTTCATTTCCGGCCCCCAGCGAGCCACTTCCACGAATACGGACAGAAGTGCCACCACCAGGTGTACCTGAAAGCTGCTGAATTTGCACACCCGCCACTTGTCCAATCATTTTTTGATCCAAACTAGAAACTGGCAAGTCCTTGATCACCTCCTGGTCAATGGTAGCTACAGCACCTGTTAAATCCTTGGCTTTTTGAGTACCGTATCCAATTACTACCACTTCGTTCAAGGCTCTATTTTCAGGCAAAAGCGTTATTTGGAAATTGGTGGTAGCACCTATCACTTTTTCCTGACTCACATATCCCACAAAACTAAAAACCAACGTACCAGAAGTATTGGTAACGTCCAGCTCAAACACACCGTTTACATCCGTAATGGTACCTGTATTGGTTCCCTTTAGTACCACACTTACACCGGGCAGTTCTATTCCATTATCATCCCTCACCTTTCCCTTTACCAGGTTTTTGGGGGCTTCAACGCTTACCTCTTTGGATGGAGACTGCTCCACTTTTTGATTGGAAAGTATTATTTTTCTTCCAGCTAATTCGTACTTAATATGAAGCGGTACGAATATCTTTTCCAAAATAACAGCTAGTTCTTTGTCATCTTGTGTCAACGTTATTTTCTGGTTCGAGGAAATAACCTGCGAACTATATACGAATCTTACATCGGTTTCCTTTTCAATGGTGGACAATACTTCCTTAAGGTTTTTATTCTCAACCTTTACGGATAATCGCCTTTGCATATAGTCTTGACCTTTGCTATTATGTGCATAAGCTATGCCCATTATCATTATCATGACTAAACTTTGTGTAATGGTGAATTTCATTAGTTTAATCCAAAATTGCCTATAAGCATGTTTTTTCATAGTTTTGTTACGGTTAGTGGTTCTTACAAAAGGGAGCCAGCTTCAAATTGTGGTAACTTTGGCGAGCGTACACTATTTGATTTGCCGACGGCAGTGGCCTAGCTGCTGCCGTTAAATAAAGAATTTCTACATATTTGGGTTCATTAAAAAAAAATAAACTAGTTAGCGGCAACCTTTGCCACTTATCATGATTTGACCATCCACGATGTCATAGTTCGCATCAATGGTTTTACAAATCGCATCTAACTTTTCGTATAAACTTTCATTGGATAAAGTGGCGGTAATAGCACATTTTTGAAAGTTTTGTTCGTCAAACTGTATGGTAATCCCATAGTTCCTTTCAAACTCCTTTAATATTTGGGGTAAGGGCACGTCTTCATAACGTAAATCCACTGTTCCAATTTCTCGGCCTACTACAATTGGATTGGCCACCAAAGACTTCACCAATTGGTGCATTTCCTTTTCAAATATTGCCGCCTGATTTGCGGTAAGAATCAAACCATTCATAGCCTTGTCTTCTTGTTTCCGATTGGGATCCGCCTGGTATACAGACACTTTACCAGAAATAACCTGTACCGTATATTTTTTGTCCTTTTCATAAGCATTGACTACGAATCGGGTCCCTAAAACCTTGGTGACCATTTCACCGGTATGAACAAAAAATGGTCTTGCTTGTCGTCTTACTGAAAAGCTAGCCTCTCCCTGTAGATATACGGCTCTGGCAGAATCTTTAAAGACAGCAGGGTATTTTAAGGAGCTTGTGGGACTGAGTATCACTTCCGAACTATCGGCCAAAACCAGTAATAAAGGTTTTTCTGAATTATTAGTAGTAATGACTAAGCCATCCTTTTCAATGTCACTATTTTGAGAAATGGCTTCCTTAAAAGGTTCTTCCAAAAACTGACGATAGATCCCCGCTCCGATCAAACAAAAAACAATAATGGCAGCCGCCACCTGCCAGTTCAGGAAACGAGATATTTCTAAAAAAGCATTTCTTAAGGGGGATTGAACCGTATTTCTTCCTTGGTTAAAAGAGCCATCCTGTAAAGCCGCATCTAAGAATCGCTCCACCTCATGGCGAATTTCACGATCACTCAATTCGTCAATTTCAATTTGAGTCGCTCTAATAAACATTTCTGCCTGCCGGATCGTATTCCCTTTTTCAGGATGATTTTTTATGAAATTGACCCAAAAAATCTTTCTTTTACTATTACCTTTTACCCAATCACGAAATTCATCGTCCTGAATAAAATCTTCAATATCATAATTTATATATTTCTTCATCGTGCCTTATTGATTAGGAAAATAACCTAAAACAGTTGAACCTAAAAACTACTGAAGAATCAATAGCAATAGGATACCATATATCCAATTTTTACGTAAACTTTTAAGTGACTTCTGAAATAGATTATAAACCGATTGCCTGCCGAGTTGCATGGTTTCTGCGATTTCTTCAAAATTCAGATTTTGATAAAACCGTAAATAAATCAACTCCTTTTGTCGGCTTGGTAAGTCATTCAGTAGCCGTTCAATTTTCCGCATTTGGTAAATTTCATGTTCCTCTTCTATCAACCTCAAATCAGAAGAAAACTCTACCAAAAATTCATAATCATCAGAAATAGGTAAAGGTGACTTTGAATCCCTTGCAGTCACTTCCTGAAATATTTTTCTTTTCAGCATGACCAATAAATACGCCTGTACATTATCCACGACGCTCACCGTATCCTTTATTTTCCAAAGCCCAAGAAACATATCCTGAATCATGTCTTTTACAAAATCTTTTTCTGGATATAAACGCATACCCCAATTAAACAAATCGGTATAAAGACTATCCATGATTTTGCCCAGCGCATATATATCACCACCACGGTAGTCCAGCCATAATTTTTGAGCCTCTAATACGGAAAGCCTTTTAGCCATAAGATTTTCACTTTTACTTAAATGAGGGGAATTAAATAAAAACCTAACCCTTGTTTTAAATCTTTTTTATAAAAAATATAATATTTGCACGAACAAATACCATTATAACACTTATTATCAAACACTTACCATCATTTCTACTTCCAAATTATTATTATATAATCTCTTTATTTGTTCCTATTACTGAAAAACAGATGCGCATATTAGTTTGTCATTTAAAAGGTTAAATTTACCCCTCCCAAACCCTCATGTTGCAAGAAATGACAATTCTATGAGTATTGATTTCTTTCGAACTACTTTACCGGGTAGTTTATAATAAAATAACTACTGCGTCCACGCCAATTTAGAAAATGTTCCCATATTAATCGATCTTTAAACTAAATGAAAAAATACAGTTTTAGTACTTTACTAGCCTCCACTTTAATGGTGATGGCT
>CAXBLH010000387.1:0-5662 GCA_963976315.1 uncultured Dyadobacter sp. | reverse complement strand
ACCACTACTATTATAACTCCAATTCCTCCAAAAGCGACTTTCCCACCACCAGACATCCCTCTACGATCCTCCACATTGCCACTTCTACGCAAATTTTTCCAACGCATATTTTAAAAATTTAATTTCAACCATCCTCTTATGCGTCAAATATAAAAATTTGAAGTGAATTTCTACGAATTTTACATCTAAGATTACGATGCGCTAGGTCATTCGTAAATGGAAGTCAAAATCTAATAATTTCTAAAAATAATAGGACCATCAAAGCATCATTTAATTCATTGAATAGATTACATTTGAAATTCAAAACCACTCCTTCTCTCCAACTTCTTATGTCCATAAAAACGCGAATTTATTTTTTCCTATTTTTGGCTTTAAGTAGTATCCACCTTTCCTATGGCCAACCCGGTTCGTTCGATTTAATTGTAAAAATTGATAGTACTACAATTGAAGCACGTATTCTAAAAATCACGAATCAAACGGTTAATTTCAAAAAGACAAGCAACCCAGATGGACCTGAGTTTCAAATGAATAAGTCATTCATTGCATATATACAGTTCGAAAATGGCGAAAGACTGGAAATAGCCAGTGAGGTTCCGTACACCCCTTCACCCTTGATTTCATATACCAGCCGACCATGGGTCTACCCACATTTTATTGACAAACTTCCACAATGGCCAGACAATGACCTTAGAAATGCTAAAACATTTTTTAATAGAAAAGCAAAATCATTTAAAACCTTTGGACTGCTCATGGGGGGGATGTCTACGGTCCCGATAGTAATAGGAGCTGCTAAGATCTCCAATAGTACGCATTCGAATGGGTATTCCAACACCTCTGAGCGCCGAAGTGACGGCATTCAATTGTTAGTGGGAGGCTCCAGTGCCTTTATTATTACTGGAATGATCTCCCTTCTAAAATACAATTCCTACCACAGCAAAAGCAAATTGGTACAACAGGAATTAGAAAACAGGAAATTGTCCTTTAACCGATTCTCGGCTAGTCCCAAATTCAATGTAAAGCAACAGTCCTATGGATTATCCCTGCGTTATAAATTTTAAAAGCCAAAATCCTCACTTCTTCTTCCAAGTAAAAAACAATAAAGCACTAAAATAATGAAAGCATTTTCTAAAAATTATATCCTTCTAAACCTCTTTTTGTTGCTAGGAATTACAGTTCAGGCACAAAAAATTGCTGTCGATAGCATTGTATTAAAAGATAGCACAGTCATAGAAGCATCCATCAAAATAGTAACCGATGTATCCATCTTCTATTTAAAACCCAATTCTGCGCTGGGCACTCCAATTGAACTCTCGAAATCGGAAATTGCTAAAATAATTTATGCCAATGGCGAAGTTGAGCTAATGGCTCCTGACCTGTCCCCATTACTCAAACCGAATATGGCACTGAATAATCCCGAACGGCCTTGGCTCCATCGTGAATTCATTGACAACCTAGCTTATTTTGATACTAATGAAGTTTTGGGTGCAAAAGCTTATTATCAAAACAGAATGAAAACTTTTAAAAACTTAGCGATCATTACTGGCACCGGCGGCCTAGCATTGAATTTATTCGGAGTAGGGTTGATCGTACAAGCCCAAAAATCAGATGTTGATATCTTCCAGGGAATCTTTTACGTTATTGGAGGATTAAGTGCGTTTGCTACTGGAACGGCTTTGGGGGTTACTGGAACCATCATTGGGGCCCGAAAATTTCATTTCAACAAAAAGAACGCTCAAACTGTCGAAAAAGAGCTTCAAAGACGGGGTATTGTTGGTTCCAATTTCCGATTCAAACCAAGTATTAATCCTATCAGTAAGTCATTTCAATATGGAGTCATTTATGAATTTTAACTTTGCGTATTTCAAAGGAGCTTTTATTCCCTAATACGCCAAGATTTGAAACCGCTTATTGATCCCAAGCTTTTTTAGTGACACATTAATCGGTTTGCTTTTCGGAGCAGCAATTTGGATAAAATCTTACAGTATTTACAATCCAAATTTACGGGGTTTAAAAGCCCCTATTCTGGCCAATTATTTTGCTGCCAAAACTCCCCGAATTTTTATAAATTTTTTCTAAAATCCACAATAATCACACTTCCAAAATGCGATTGTTCCAGTTAAATCCATAATTTTTTTTACACAAAAATAATGTAACTGTCTGTTGTATAATTGGAAGATAACTTCTTTGTGCCAAACCTATATACAATAGCGTTAGTGAATGCATTTCGTTAGGAGGATTTACTATAATTAAGTCTACCCAAAATATTTATTAATAGAAAATATAAGACATAGAAATATTTCTATATCAGTTGCTTACAATCTTGTCAGACAAACACTTAAAAATTATCCCCTGGCCTCAAACCATTTCTTAACAAAACTGCTGATTTATAAAATAAACACTCAAACAAAATATAGCATTTTTTCTATATCTTACAGTAAGAAAAAATACTATTTATTTCTTTTTTTCTATCATTATTAGAAATAATTATATTTTTCCAGAAGGGATGCATCACAAAAACGTCGTCCTATACCAAAAAGGAGGTCTAATAAATTGGGATAGTCACTTATTGTTACTCTCTCGTGAACACTAGAAAATAGCAAAGAAACAATCCCTAAATTTTAGTCTTTAACAAGAAGTTTAAAATTCAATTTTCCAACCAAAACCTGTTGAAATGCGTAACCATCGCCTAAACAACTGGCAACAAGCGTGGACCATTTGGCCTGCGTTTTATGAGCCTTAGTGCTAAGCCTTAAAACCATTACAGGAAATTAAGATTTCCTGTAAAAACTCATGTCATAGTGAATTATTCGCTATGCTGACTCACCCCTAACTCTTAAATACATGAAAAAGAAATTTACCTTAGTAGCCCTACTTTCCGTAGCGGCTTTAAGCGGTTTTGCATCCCTACCAGAGGGATCCAGTTTGGGTAAACCAGGTGATGGACATCCAAACGCCCCCATAGTACAACCGCGTCCCTTAGGCGAAAGCCAACATCTTTTTTTGAATAACAGTCTACTACAAGACACCACCATTACGATTCGTGGGCAAGTACTTGACGAGAAGGAAGAGGCGCTCGTAGGCGTAACGGTCATGGTTGCCAACACCACCACCGGGACCGTAACCGATGTTGACGGCAATTTCACGCTCCAACGAGTAGGACAAAATAGTACGCTCCGCTTTTCCTTTATTGGATACTCCCCACAAGAAGTTCCAGTGGCCAACCAAAGCAAATTCAGTATCACCTTAGTGGAGGATTACAAGATACTGGACGAGGTGGTAGTAGTAGGTTTTGGCCAACAGAAAAAACAAAGCGTTGTAGGATCTATAGTGCAGATGTCCGAAGAAGTTATCCAAAGAAATGGTAACGTTACCGATCTAAAGGAAGCACTGTCGGGCCAGCTACCGGGTATTGTTTCCATCACATCATCCGGTGAACCAGGTGGAATTACAACTGGAGAAAGTGCCACCAATATTTTTATCCGGGGGCAAAACACTTGGAATGGCGGACAACCCCTGATCTTGGTTGATAATGTAGAGCGAAGTATGAGTAACATTGACCCCAACGAAGTGGCCAGTATTTCGGTACTCAAAGACGCTTCTGCCACGGCAGTTTTTGGGGTTAAAGGTGCCAACGGGGTGATTTTGATTACTACCAAACGAGGTGCTCAAGGTAAAACAAAACTCAACTTCAATTATACCACCACGGCCAAAACAATCTCCCGTCAACCCGACAAGCTGGATTCTTATGCTGCGATGATGGCCAAAAATGAGATGATTGAGCGGGAAGGTGTGCTCAACGAGCCTTCCTGGAATGCCTATGTCCCGTATGGAACGGTTCAAAGGTATAGAATGCCGCAATCGGCTGAATATGCTGAAATTTACCCAAACGTTGACTGGTCCAAAGCCATGTTTAAAGATGTTGGTTTCTCGCATAGAGCTACATTAAGTGCCAGTGGCGGTAGTAAAGCCGTTCAATACTTTGGATCCTTGGCATATTTGAACGAAGGTGATATGTTCCGGGATCAGGACAATGGGAAAGGGTACCAGCCTAATTACAACTTTAATCGTTTCAATTTCCGAAGCAATATTGATGTAAGACTTACCAAAACAACAAAGTTGAAGTTAAACTTTGCGGGTTATTATAGTCACAAAAATACCAATTACAACAACGAAGGAAGTACCAGTAGAGCGGATCAGTGGATGTGGTCGGCCTCCTATTTTATGGCACCAAACTTATTCTTACCTAGATATAGTGATGGACGATGGGGCGCTTACCAAGAGGGAGGAAACAATACGCTTAACCCACTGGCGGTAGTCTATAACTTAGGTGAAAGACAAACTCGTGCTACTCAGCTGAACTCCGACTTTACGATACAGCAGGATCTTAGCTTTATTACAAAAGGGCTTAAAGCCAGCGCATCACTTTTCTATGATAATAATATCCGGTCCGAGGGTGGAATTTTTGACTTAAACAACAGTATTAGGCCGGCAGAAGCCAGAACTAATGTTGCATTTAAGCAGATTTACCCACATTTGTATGTGGATGCAGAGCAGGATCCAAGTGAATACACCGCGTATCTGCCCATTAGTGATGAAGAGTATGACTGGGTACTTCGCCCCTGGACTATCCGACAAGAAACGATTGGTGCGGCAAACTGGGCATCGAGTATTCCGATTACTAGGAAGCTGATGTATCAGTTTCAGATCAATTATGCAAGGCAATTCAAGAAGCATAATGTTACCGCAATGGGACTAGCCAAAAGAGAAGAGTCGGCTAGTGGTAGTATGTTCAAAAATTATCGGGAAGACTGGGTATTCCGTGCTACCTACGATTATGACACCCGTTATTTGTTTGAAGTCAATGGTGCCTACAATGGTTCGGAACAGTTTGGGCCTCAGTACCGATTCGACTTCTTCCCTTCTGTGGGCCTAGGATGGGTGGTCTCCAATGAAAAGTTCTTTAAGAACCCTATCGTGGATCACTTTAAATTCAGATATAGTCGAGGAAAAGTAGGAGATGATAACATCAGTGGAAGCCGCTGGTTATATGCCTCTCAACTGAGTTACGGAGGTAGAACTAGATTGAGTCAAAGTACTTCTGGAACCAGTCCTTACTCTTTTTACAGAGAGTCAGTGGTAGGTAACCCTAATATCCATTGGGAAACGGCCATCAAATCAAATTTTGGTATCGAAATGGGCTTTTTTGAAAGTATGCTGAATTTGAACGTGGATATTTTTAATGAAAATCGTACCAATATCTTAATGTCAGGTTCAAGTCGCAATGTACCCCCGTTCTTTGGTACAACTCCACCGAGTGCCAACTTGGGTCAGGTCAAATCGAAAGGTTATGAAATTGAGATTAAGTTCAACAAACGTTTGAACCCTGCACTTTCTATTTGGAGTAACATTACTTACTCTCATAACGAAAATACGATTATTGCCAAAGATGACGCTCCGTTACAATACGACTATTTGAAGGCGGCAGGCTATCCCATCGGACAAAACAGAAGTCTTTTGAGATCAGGTTTTTATAATAACTGGGATGAAGTGTATGCCAGTGTGCCTACCGAAACCAATGATATGCAAAAGCTTCCAGGGTATTATGACTTGGTGGATTTTAATGCAGATGGTATTATTAAAAATAATGAAGACACCCCACCGG
>CAXBLH010000386.1:0-5707 GCA_963976315.1 uncultured Dyadobacter sp. | reverse complement strand
AAGGTGCTTCGACAGGCTCAGCATGACAGTAATGTATCAATAACCAACCCCTTACAGAAAGGTTCAAGGGTAACTCGTCAAAGGGGCGCTAGCCCTGTAATCTTCGTAGAAAACCAAAGACGAGAAACCATAAAGGGACGTAGTCCTGACATTTTAAGAGAGTACCGGCAATTCATTTGCGCCAGTAGCAGGTTCATAAGTGTCTTTCTTCTTCCGACCTTAATACTTCCTTTTCATCAAAATCCATAGGCAGTTTCACTACACCTACTATCAGTTTTAACTTTGGCGACAATTCACCTGAAGGTTCTTGCTCCGTGATTCTGTTAAGGTAATTTTCAATTATTTCTGACAAGCTTCTACCAGTGCCTCTTGTATGCTTTTTAGCATTTTCGACAATGGACTTGTCGACCTTAAGTGTTAGTTTAGTTGTCATGATACGTGCTGTTTACAAAAATTACGTATTGCGGTGGAACTTCCAAATGTCTCCCTGCCGATACTCTTCTTAATTGGGCAGTGGGCTCCTCCCAAATAAGAACTAAAAAATATCACCTCCTAATTACAATTCAGAATTTATACAGAATCGGGAAATAGCTTTGTGGTGACATTAAAAGTCAGTATCAAAATATTTCAACCCCCATTCAGTATGTTCCTTTCCCGATCCCTTTATATATCAATTTTTACTTTACTTTTCTCTGCCTATTCCATTGCACAAACTACTGGAAGTATTAGCGGAAATCTAATCGAAAACCAACACCCCGTGGAGTTTGCTACGGTAACATTGGCCCAATTCCCCGATTCTGCGAAGGTAATCCAGTTCGCTACCAGTGATTCCTTAGGCCAATTTACCTTTAAGCAATTAGGTTTGGGGAAATACCTGTTAAAGGTCAGCCTTATCGGATATGGTTCAAATTCAAGAATCGTACCGATAACTGGCTCCAACCAAAAGGTAGTTCTGGCAAACTTACCCTTTTTGACTGATGCCAAATACTTGAATGAACTAGTTGTAACGGCACAGAAAAAACTAATTCAGAAAACTTCAACTGGGTTTATTGTAAATGCTGCTGCCAATATCACCCAGTTGAGCGGAACAGCTACAGATCTTTTAAAAAGTACGCCTACCGTAGCAGTGGATGCCGAAGGGGGAATTACGCTACGTGGTAAAGCCCCTTTGATTTTGATAAATGGTCGAAATTCCAATCTTACCAATTCGGATCAAATACCCGCCAGCACGATCGAAAGCATCGAAATTATCAACAGCGCTTCTGCCAAATACGACGCTAATGCCGAAAGTGGTATAATTAACATTATCCTCAAAAAGAATCAAGAATCTGGCACCAACGGCGCCGCAGCGCTAGGGATCGGACGTGGTTCGCGAAACAGAATAAACAGTTCTTTTTTGCTAAATCATAAATCGGAAAAATGGAATATTGGCTTAGGATACGACAATCGGTTTGCCGGCAGAACACGATATATTACCAACAACCGTACTAATTTCAATATGGCAGATAGTTACCTCATAGACCAATACCGGAATGACAAACGGGTGGAACGGCTGCAAAATCTGAAACTCAACTTAGATTTTACACCCAATGATAAAGATAATTTCCATTTCGAGGCGATTGGAAATATGGAAGGTCAAGATAACAATGAAGACTTAACTAGTGTGGTGAGGGAGCAAACAAATGCCTTTAACTATGCCACCGACCGACACTCATTTGAATACCGCCGTGCGAAAGTGGGGGAAGGCGCTTTAAACTATTACCGGAATTTTGACAATACCAAAAAGTCGCTTACCGCCAGTCTTACTACTTCCTATGAAAGAGGCCGAGAAAATACAGACATCATCACCAGTGATTTAAGTATGAATTTGTCTGCACTAGGTAGCCCCTATTTACAGCGAACCCACAACTATGAAGATGGTATCGTTTCCAATGCACAACTGGACTATGCATTTCCGATTGCCGAAAATGGCATTTTTGAAACGGGTTACAAAGGTATTTTCCGTTCAATAAAAAACGACTATGAATTTGCCGACAAAATTGATAATAACTATGTGGTTAATCCGGCTTCGAGCAATATTTTTAATTTCCAGGAACAAGTACATGCTGCCTATGTACTTTACCACAGTCGCTTTGGAAATACGGAACAGCCAAAATGGAAATACGAGATTGGACTACGGGCAGAAAATGTGAATAACAATGGTAAAACACAAACCCAAAATGTGCAGTTCACCAATCATTATTTCAAGCTTTTCCCTACTGCGAATCTGACCTATCTGATCAATTCGACTGATTTTTGGAAATTCAGCTACGGAAAAAGAATAAACCGTCCAAGATTGGGCCAACTGAATCCATTTGTAGACATCACCGATATTTTGAACCCACACAGTGGAAACCCGAATTTAAAACCAGAAATAATCCATGCTTTGGAGGTGGGCTTTAACAAAGAATGGAGCCTTTTTGATTTCTCCACCAATATATTTTACCGCCATTCTCAAAATACAATACGCTCCTTTTTGATCCAGCAAGAAAACGGCGCGGTGTTGAACCTACCTAAGAACATCGGAACGACTAATAACTTTGGTTTGGAAAATATCATTACCGGCAAACCAGCCTCATTTTATGATTTTAACTTAAGTTTTACGCTTTTCCAACAGTATATTAATGGGAGTAATGTACAAACCGATGCCATACAGAACTCATTTAACTGGTTCGGGAAGTTCATTAATAATTTTTCAATCGGGCACGGCGGAAAATTACAAGTTACGGGTAACTATAATTCAGCAAGTACTACCCCACAGGGCAAACTCATTCCACTTTATAATATTGACCTTGGCTTCCAACAAAAACTGGGCAAGTCTGGCAATGCACGGATTGGTCTCATCGCCGTAGATATCTTCAATACCTTGAAGAGTGGCTATGACACAAGGACAGTTGATTTTCAATTTAGTAGAACCCAAAAGTCTGATACCAGAGCCGTGATGCTCACCTTTGCCTATACTTTCAAATCTACGTTTAAAGAAAAATTAATGGATAATCAATTCTCAAAGGAATATTGATAAAGTATGCTTTTGGATTGGAATCAATAGCCCTTCAACTCGTATTTTTGTCAACCAGTTGAAACTATTAATCCTCATATTTCCATGAAGCAGTTATCCTTCTTACTGCAAAATCACCTTTTCGTTCCAATTATTCAGGAAACAAAACCTTGTAGAAAGCTGGATTTTTCGGCTGACAATACCACCTTAGCAAAACAAAAATTTGAAAATGTTGGTCAGTTTTCGGAATACGTTTTTCAGGATTTGTTATCCAATAACGAGTACATGGGCATTGGAGGCTATCGTGAGAATCGTGTAATTTATTCCAAATTACAGCATTTTGGTGGTGGTGAAATAGATGCAAGAAACCTGCACTTAGGAACAGATATCTGGGCAAATGCGGGTACTGTGGTTTTTGCTCCAATGGACGGAACCATTCACAGCTTCCACTACAATAACCACGAAGGTGATTATGGCCCGACGATCATATTAAAACACCAGCTCGATAATCATTGCTTTTATACGCTATATGGTCATCTTTCTTTGGACTCCATTGTTGCTATTAAAAGAAATCAACTTATCAAAGCAGGTACTGCACTAGGACAAATTGGCGATTACCCAGAAAATGGCAATTGGCCAGCACATTTACATTTCCAGATAATTGAAGATATCGGAAGCTTTCAGGGCGATTATCCTGGTGTGTGTAACCAAAAAGATTCGGACTATTTTTTCCAAAACTGTCCGAATCCCAATTTGATTCTGAAGGTAGCCGAAAACAACCTATAATTATGCTTCTTTGTCTTGTTCCAGATTGGGTAAAAAGCCTGTTAAAAGTCCAATTAAAGGCAAAAACGAACAAACTATAAATACATATTCGATACTTGTTCTATCAGCAAGGTTACCCAAAATAGCGGAGCCGATTCCGGCAATACCAAACGCAAAACCAAAAAACAGACCCGCGATCATGCCAACTTTCCCAGGTATTAATTCTTGGGCATATACCAAAATGGCTGAAAATGCCGAAGACAATATGAGACCAATGATACAACTTAAAATACCGGTCCAAAATAAATTTACATAAGGCAAAGCCAATGCAAAAGGGGCCACACCCAAAATTGAAATCCAGATTACGTATTTCCGACCGATTTTATCACCCACCGGCCCACCAATAAAAGTACCAGCCGCTACTGCAAACAGAAATGCAAAAAGATACATTTGCGAACTTTGGATGGACACCCCAAACTTGTCGATAAGGTAAAAAGTAAAGTAACTCGACATGCTCGCCATATAGATGTATTTCGAAAAAATCAGCAGCAATAATATGGCCAAGGCCTTGATAATATCAGACTTTGAAAGCGCCGAATTTGAAGTTTGAACGGTGGTTTTTACCGTTTTTGGAATACTATTAGCCAAACTAGATTTATACCAGCCACCTACTTTGGAAAGTATGATAATCGCTAAAAGTGCCACCAACGAAAACCAAATTACCTGAAACCGGCCATAGGGCAACAAGATAAGTGCCGCTAAAAGTGGCCCCAGCGAACTACCAGCATTACCACCTACCTGAAATAGCGACTGCGCCATCCCATGTCGGCCGCCAGAAGCCATACGGGCAATGCGCGACGCTTCTGGGTGGAATATTGCGGATCCAATGCCAATTAACGCAACAGAAAGCAACACTATATGAAAATGCGTAGCCAATGATAAAGACACCAAGCCCATTAATGTAAAACACATCCCAATGGCCAAGGCATAAGGTTGCGGCTTTTTGTCGGTATAAAAGCCTACAATAGGCTGTAAAATGGATGCACTTAACTGAAAAGTAAAGGTGATCAGTCCGATCTGTGAAAAGCTTAGCTGAAAAGAATCTTTTACCATCGGATATATCGATGGGATCAGCGACTGCATGGTATCGTTTAATAAATGCGAGAAACTCAGTGCTAGTAAAATTGGGAATACAGTCTCTTGCGGATTTACTGCTGGAAGTTCAATACTTTTTGTCTGGGAATTTTCAATGGTTTTCATAACGACAAATGAATATAGGGAAGAATTATATTGGCTGGTTGGTAATTTTAGCGGCGTACTCCCAAGCTTTGGCGCCATCTTTATCAATGATACTTTGTAACAGCGCCTCGTGCAGTGACTGCGTACTAATAAAGCTTTCAGTATCAATAAATAATTGTAGAAAATAGGCTTGTAAATGCTCCGCTACTGTTTTATACAGATCGAGTAAAATGTCGCTTTTGGCAGCCTTGGCAATACACAAATGAAAAGCAATATCGGCCTGAATACATGCCGTGGCGTTATGCATGAAGGCAGTTTCTTTCCTTTGCTGTAAATGCCTTTTCATTTCCAAAATATCTTCCTCACTCCTATTATTGGCTGCTTTTTCTGCAATTTTCAGTTCAATCAACTCTCGCACTTCATTCAGCTCCAAACCTTTTACACGCAAAAGCCGGTCAGACAAGGTTTCGGAATCTTCCCGATTGTTTTTCACAAAAGTCCCCAACCCTTGTTGCACACGAACCCATCCTGAATTACTTAGGTTTCGAATCGCCTCCCGTATGGTCGATCGGCCAACTCCAAAAAAATGCATCAATTCTGGCTCCGTAGGCAATTTATCATCTATGGCATATTGTCCATCGCTGATGCTTTGCTTTAACCTACCCG
>CAXBLH010000385.1:0-5707 GCA_963976315.1 uncultured Dyadobacter sp. | reverse complement strand
AACTTACTAAAATATTTTAAAACTGGTATTCTTTTCACTGATTTGTTTTGCTGCATTTCGCAATTATGCTTTGAAATTATTTTCTAGCCAACTGTTGCCTTCATGTTACAAATCGTAAAAGTCTTTATACTCATTCGTTCATGGTGAAATAAATACAAAAAGGAGGAATTTTGAGCAATAAAAAGGATTACAGATCCTTAAATAAAAGTTTTCATTTACAAAAAGCACTCTAAGCGGTTTTCAGAATCTTGAAAGCCGCTTTCTTTTTATACTTTTGAATATTAAATTATTTACCAAAAAATAGAAAATGATACGTATCGCTATTTTCGCTTCTGGCTCTGGCTCCAATGCGGAAAAAATCTGTGCCCATTTCAAAAGTCACGAAAGTATTGAAATCGCAGTTGTACTTACCAACAACCCAGAAGCTGGAGTAATAAAAAGAGCTCGAAAATTCCATATTCCAACGATTGTATTTGATCGTCACAATTTTAATGAAAGTGAAAAAGTATTAGATATCTTGGTAAAACTTGAAATTGACTGGGTTATTCTGGCAGGCTTTATGATGTTAATTCCAGAAAATATGACAAAACAGTTTGAAGGAAAGATGCTTAACATTCACCCCGCCCTTCTACCAAAATATGGCGGAAAAGGAATGTACGGACATTTTGTACATGAGGCGGTACTAGCTGCTGGTGAGAACCAATCCGGCATCACCATTCATCAAGTCAATGAAAGGTATGATGAAGGCAACATTCTATTTCAAGCATCGTGCAACATAGTTAGTACCGATAATGCAGAGGATATAGCACAAAAAGTCCAAGTATTAGAACATCTACACTATCCCCAAGTCATCGAAAAAACTATTCTCGGATAAAGGTTTATGATCTACTTTATACTGTCAGTCCTTTTTACTGTATGCCTTTATCTCATCATGCGGGCCTACCCCAAATTTGGAGTAGATTCATTTCAAGCGATTGTTTTCAATTACTATGCATGCGTCATTACTGGCTTAATACTTACACCAAAACTCGAAATCTTTAGGTCTGTGGATTTCACGGCGACGGGGACAATTTATACCCTCCTGCTCGGAGTTATGTTTGTTACAGTATTTCTTCTGATTGGGCTAACAGCTCAAAAAGTAAGTGTTACAGCCTCTTCATTGGCAGCTAATATGTCTTTAGTGATACCAGTACTATTTGGTTTATTCGTGTTTCAAAACAACAACAAGGTCTTCACTTTCTTCAATTATGCCGGTTTAGTATTGGCCGTAGTATCATTGGGACTAGGAGCGATCAAAAGAAATAAATCGAATAGTTCACTGAAATCTATGTTAATAGGGACAACGCTATTTTTACCATTGCTCACATTTATCGGTACAGGTGCTAACAATACACTGATAAACTATCTGACTTTTACTTATTACAAGCCAGAACAAAGTACCATTTTTATGATCATAGCCTGCGTAGGTGCGGCTTTGATTGGATCGGTCATTTTGATTTGCAAACTACTATTTCAAAATCATAAAATACAATTAAAAAACCTTATAGGCGGTTTTGTGTTAGGTGTACCCAATTTCTTATCGCTGTTTTTTCTTTTGAAAGCTTTACAAACTTATTCCAATAGTGCAGCTTTTGTATTTCCTATCTATAATATTCTTACTATGTTGGTTTCATCAGTCGCCGCATTTTTAATTTATAGAGAAAAGCTTAATAGGCTTAACCAATTAGGCCTGTTGATCGCGATTATTGCTATTTTATTAATTTCTTATCAAGAATTAGGAATTCAATTTTGACTATATGACCCATAGATTAGGCTTAATAAAAACCGATAAGAAAACGCCTCTCAATAAAAAACAAAAAGAATTCAACCTCCTTTCGAATCAAATTGAGGAAAATAATGAATTAATAAAAAATCTCAAACTGCAAATTGAACGCTATCAAGTGAGGCATATAGAAGAGCTTAGCCCTCTTTTAAACCGGTACTTTCAACTGAAAGAGGAATTGACAATTTTACTCGATATGCATTACAAATCTGGCAACTATAGTAAAGCCGAAAACGAGGTTATAGCGGCGATAGTCTTGGAGTTAACACATGAATTGATAAAGCATAATTCCAGCGAGTTGCTTTTAAATATATATCAAACTTACAATAGAACTCCCTATACAGCACCAATAGAGGATAAGCAACGCATTTTATCCGAGCAAATGAACTCCGAAGAAAGTCAAAAATGGAATTCAGAAAACGATGAACCAAACTGGAAAGAAACCCAAAGAGCATCCTATATCAACCAGCAGAAATTACTAGCTAGACAGAATCAAAATCTGATTCATTCGAAGGCTACCGCAAAAAAAATCTACTATGACCTTATAAAATGTTTCCATCCAGACTTGGAACAAGATGAAGCTAGTAGAATTCACAAAACAAAATTAGTACAGAATATCACTTCGGCATATAAAAATAATAACTTCTCGGAGTTGTTGCAGTTACATATTGATGCTCAAATAGAAAAGACTAAATATGAATTAAATAGCCTGTCCAGTAAAGTTTTAAATGACATTAACAAGCAACTCAAGTTACAATTACAACAGACAGAAGAAACAATTGAACAGCTTCGGTTGAGATTGTCGGTGATTTGTAATATTAACCACAAACACACCCACGATCCGGTTGCAACCGAAATTCAATTTAAATCAAACTTTAACCTTTTGAAAAAAGAAAATAAATATTGGCAAGATGTAATAACCTATATCAAAACGCATAATTATTTACAAACTTTTATCTCAAATTATAACTTATAACCATGCATGTTAGTGAATATATAATGCCTTGTTTGTATATTCTGGCGGGGGTTATGCATTTTGTATTTCCTAAACCATATATTCGGATGATCCCCAAATATTTACCTTTTCCTAAATTTTTGGTTGCAATAAGTGGCGTACTTGAAATTCTCTTTGGGCTTATGCTTTTCTTTCCTGTTACCCGAAATTTAGGAGCATGGTTCCTCATTATTTTGCTAATAGCGGTATTTCCTGCAAATATTCAAATGGCCATTAATCAAAAAAAATATAACCCAAAATACTATTGGCTTGCCTTGTTAAGGCTTCCGTTACAGTTAATACTAATGTGGTGGGCCTTCACCTACCTAGATTAAGAGAAGGATTTGATCGGGTAAAACCTAGAAAGTAGTAACTTTGTAGCTTACAATAAAAAACAAGAATGACTTTCGACGAGCTAAATATCTCAAAACCGCTTCTCAATGCATTAGCAGATTTAAATTTCACCAAGCCTACCACCATTCAGCAAAAGGTTTATCCTGTTACAATGTCGGGTAAGGACGTTTGTGGAATTGCTCAAACAGGAACTGGAAAAACATTTGCATACCTTTTGCCCTCATTGCGTCAAATTCAATATGGTAAAGATCGGCTTCCACAACTAATCATATTGGTACCAGTACGGGAATTGGTTGTACAAGTATTAGACGAAATTGAAAAATTAAGTAAATACTTAACCATACAAGCCGTTGGTATTTATGGAGGAGGTAATATAAAAGTTCAAATGGCGGAGCTAAGCAAAGGTGCTGATATAATCGTTGCAACACCTGGCCGGCTAATGGATATGATAATGAACGGTACGATTAAGACCAAAGCCGTCAAAAAACTAATTATTGATGAAGTGGATGAAATGCTAAATTTAGGATTTCGGCATCAAATCACTAATATACTAGACCTGCTACCACAACGGCGTCAAAATCTATTATTTTCTGCAACACTCACGGCAGAGGTAGAGCTACTGATGAAGGCTTATTTTAATGATCCGGTTAAAATTGAAGCTGCTCCTGCTGGATCTCCCTTGGAAAATATCGAACAGGTCGGTTATGACCTACCCAATTTTTACACGAAGGTGAATTTTTTGGATTTACTTTTGGATGAAAATCCCGATATGACCAAAGTGCTCATTTTTGTGGCTACCAAAAAACTGGCCGACCAGCTTTATAATCAATTAGAATTGGGGTACCTAAATAAAATAGGCGTAATCCATTCTAATAAGGCACAAAACAATCGATTTTTGAATGTTAATAATTTTCAAGAGGGTACATACCGTATTCTAATAGCGACTGACATTATTGCCCGCGGACTAGACATTTCTGAGGTGAGCCATGTGATAAATTTTGACATTCCCGAAACACCGGAAAACTATGTTCATCGAATAGGCAGAACAGGTAGAGCCGACCAACGTGGTACTGCCATTTCATTTATTACAGAAAAAGATCAGGACTCGATAGTGCAGATTCAAGACTTAATGTCATTTGAAATTCCGGTGAAGCCGTTACCTGAAAACCTAAGAATATCGGAAGTCCTTACACCGGACGAAGAGCCACAAATTTTTATGAAAAACATTTTGGTGCGTAGGCCTAAAATGGAAGATGTAGGACCTGCATTTCATGAAAAAATAGCCAAAAACCAAAAGGTAAATGTCAGAAGGAATTATGCTGAAGAAAAGCAACGAAAATATGGTAGACCTATAAAAAGGTCGGGAAAGAAAAAATAATTTTAAATTTTAAGAGCCTGTTTAAATTTTAATGATAGAATTTTTATAGCTTATTTTTTGTGCAAACCGCCCTTCAAAATTTAACGCAAGTAGAGCCAAAAAACAGCATAAACAAACTATTGGATAGTTTTTTAACAAACTCTAAGCGCTGTTAATCAAATACTTAACAATAATTTGTGGCTATTATACAGATTTTTTATCCTTCACAAATCTAAAACCGTCTGATCACCGTATATAAGGTTATCCAGATGGATTTAATTTATTAGTCAAAATCAATAAAATAGTGTACCTGAATTTCTTTTGAAGTGTTTATAACTTCTGAATGATTTGGGTTATTGTGGAGGGTAAGGTAATTTTTAGAGCGGCCAACGGAATGTTTGTCGCTCTTTACTTATAAAAAAACCGGTAGATTTTTAATGTACCGGTATCTAAATATTTTCAATAAAATCAATGACCTTCTTTTTCTTTTTCTAAATTAAAGAGGTCGTTTAGAACATCTATAAGCGTTTCAGCCTCTCCCCTTTTACAAGCAGCTTTTAACTGTAAAACAGGTAATTTCAATATTTTCTGCATCATACTTGCCGTTATACGATCCACTTTTTCCATTTCTGAATCCGTCAAACTTTTCGTAAAACGAGTAAGTTCTTCACGGCGAATTTGTTCAAGTGCACCCTTCAGTTTTTGAATGGTAGGTGAAACTATCATTTCTTTCGACCAGTCATTAAATTCAGCAACCGCTTCATCAATAATAGCCTTAACATCAGGTATTGCATTCATTCTTTTTACCAAGGCAGCATCTGCTCTTGACTTTATCGAATCAATGGTATATAACATCACCCCTGGAATTTCTTCCACTTCCGGTGAAACACTTCTCGGTACCGATAAATCAATGAAATATTTGAACGAAAGACCACGTAGACGAACCATCATTTCTTTAGTAAAAAATGGTTCTTCACTAAATATAGAGCTAACTATTATATCGGCTTTAGCTACTTCTTTTTCGATATTCTCTACCAACCCCACTTTAAAATCAAGTTCTTGAGCCAGTTCGATAGATTTACTTAAAGTTCTGTTGACAACGGTTACATCTAACCCTTCCTTTTCTGCCAAATTGCGGCAGACATCCGTTCCTATTTCACCTAAGCCAGCAATTAAAATC
>CAXBLH010000384.1:0-5722 GCA_963976315.1 uncultured Dyadobacter sp. | reverse complement strand
CTATTACAGAGTCAATACATAGAGTGCAATCCAAAGTAGCTAAGTCAAACGCCCTCCAAAAAAGTCTAATCAACCAAATATTCTAATTCATGCCAGTACCGGAAAACATATGGTTGTTCAGGATGGTGCATTGGCAAAATGTGGCGTATGTTATGCGGAATGGATTGTGCTGTCGTGAGCATCCATTGGCAGATCCGGATTATATCAATATTGGTCACCGCAAATTGATAGCAGATAGGCATGAGTATGCTATTCCGCTCGAAGGTGCCGGTAAATTGGGCGAGTATGTTCCGTTCTATTTTGGCGGTCATTCACCTATGTTGTACCTGATCATGAACGGTTACATGGACGTAGAGAAAAAGCCGCAAGAAGATATAGTTTTCATGGTCTGTAATTTTAAAAGGATTAAAGAGAAAAACCTCGAATTCGTATTTACAGACAGAAACGCCAAGATCGCCATCGCCAAATATTACAACCAAGAAGCTGATTTTGATAAAATAAATTGGGAGGTGGTGAAAAGCAAAGACTGGGAAGACAAGCCAGATGACTTTGAACGGAAAGATTTGAAACAAGCGGAATTTCTAGTTCGGAGTCATGTGCCGGTTGAATGTATAGAAATGCTTGTAGTAAAAACCGAAGATAGAAAGCGATATTTTGAAGAAATAATTCTTAGCTTAGGGTTAAACATTCCTGTGCATGTGGATAACAAGCAAAGGTTGTATTACTGATTATGATAAAATATACAAAAGGAAACTTACTGGATGCCCATACTGATGCCTTGGTCAATACCGTAAACACCGTGGGTGTGATGGGTAAGGGTATTGCTTTGCAGTTTAAAAACAGGTTTCCCAATAATTATAAAGTCTATCGAGACGCATGTAAGGCAGGAACTTTCAAAACCGGAGTGGTACTTGTGGTATCTGAAGGGGATCTACTCCATCAGAAAATCATTGTGAATTTCCCAACCAAAGAACATTGGAAATCAGCATCTCAATATGAATTCATTGAGTCAGGTCTTAAAGCTTTGAAGCAGACCATAATAGATCATGACATCAAAAGCATCGCCATTCCTCCGTTGGGTTGCGGAAATGGAGGTTTGGATTGGAATATAGTCAAACCCATGATTACCAGTGCGCTTCAAGATCTGGATGCGGAAATCGTGATATATGAGCCTAATGAGGCAATCAAGGAGCTGCTGCAAAAGGAGACGGTGAAAACAGAAGCAAAACTGACACCAGCCAGAGCCATGTTGCTTTACCTGCTTTTCAGGTATGAATTTGCGGGAGAACAAAGCAGTTTATTTGTGGCCAATAAGCTGGCTTACTTTCTACAAAGAAGCGGTGAGAATCTTAAACTTAAATTTGAAGCCCATCACTACGGGCCGTATACGGTGCAGCTCAATCATGTGCTGTATTATCTCAATGGTGTTTACCTGCAAGGTTTAGAACAAAATACCGCAAAGCCCTTTGAACCGTTACAGCTCAATTATGAAAAGTGGGAGGAGGTCAGCAGTTATATTGAGAAGGAGTTGAGTTCGGAGCAGACACAGCGTTTGCAGGATGTAATCAGGCTGGTATCTCGTTTTGAATCTACGTTTTCTTTGGAATTATTGGCAACAGTAGATTTTGTAATGGATCATAAACAATTGAATACTACCACCGACATACTTGAAACAATAAACACCTGGAATAAACGAAAAAGTAATTTGTTTCAAGAAAAGCAGGTCGAAATAGCAATGGATCGACTAAGGGAATATAAACAAAATCTCTTTGCGTTCGCCTAAAAATAATACTCCTCCTTTATCATAAATAATGGCATTTAACGAACTTAATAGTGTAGAGCATTACATCATTCACCAATTGTCGGGCGTGAATCTTAATGCCATTGGTGTTGCAAATGAGCCTAAAACCGGCTACGGTGCAAAATGGGTTTTTAAGTCTGCCCAAGAGTTGGATAGGAGTGTGAACGAAGTATTGCTCGAAACAGAGCTCAAAGCAGCGCTTATCAGGTTGAATCCAGAAATAGGACGATGCCCAGAGCTAGCCGATGAGGTGATCTACAAACTAAGAGCTATCTTAATTGCCGTTAATCAGGTAGGTTTGGTGAATGCCAACGAGGCGTTTTTTAAATGGCTTACCGGAGAAAAAACGATGCCTTTTGGAGAAAATAACCGACATGTACCAGTTCGGCTAATTGATTTTGATAATCTATCCAATAATACCTATATCATTACCAATCAGTTTCGTATACACCACCGCGAAACCAAAATTCCGGACATTGTACTGTTTATCAACGGTATTCCTGTCGTAGTTGGAGAAGCAAAAACACCCATTCGGCCATCAGTAACTTGGCTGGATGGTGCATATGAAATTCATAAAGTATACGAAAATTCGGTACCTCAGTTATTTGTACCCAATATCCTGTCTTTTGCTACCGAGGGGAAAAGGTTATACTACGGCTCAGTTCGTTGTCCATTAGAATTTTGGGCACCTTGGCGTTTGCAGGATGATGCGGATGACCTAGCCAAGGGTTTGGGACTATCAGAAATTGGTAAAGAGTTGTCCCATTTGATGCAGCCCTCAGTTTTGCTAGATATCCTACAAAACTTTTCTTTGTTTGCTTCCAATAAGAGGAAGCAGCGTATGAAAATAATCCCTCGTTTTCAGCAGTACGAAGGGGCCAATAAAATAGTAGCTCGTGTAAAAGAAGGCAAGGTCAAAAAGGGATTGATTTGGCATTTTCAGGGTTCAGGGAAATCACTATTAATGGTATTTGCAGCTCAAAAATTGCGAAGAACCCCGGAATTAAAAAGCCCAACGGTGATTGTTCTCGTAGATCGTACGGATTTGGATACGCAAATCAGCGGTACTTTTAACGCCGCCGACATCCCTAATGTTGAAACAACAGATAGTATTTCGGAACTGCAAAGTTTGCTGGAAAAGGATACCAGAAAAATTATCGTTTCAATGATTTTTAAATTTCGAGATGCCAAGCCTGACATGAATTTGAGAGATAATATCATTGTTTTGGTAGACGAAGCACATAGAACCCAGGAGGGGAATTTGGGAAGACAAATGCGAGCTGCTTTGCCTAACGCATTTTTGTTTGGACTTACTGGTACTCCCGTAAACAAAGCAGATAAAAATACATTCTGGGCATTTGGTGCATCCGAAGATGCTGGTGGTTATATGTCTAGGTATACTTTTCAAGATTCCATACGGGACGACGCCACCAAGCCGTTGCATTTTGAACCAAGACTGCTAGACGTGCACGTGGACAAAGAAACGATAGACAAAGCCTTTGCTGAATTTAAAGAAAGTGCGGCACTCTCCGATGCAGAAGCGGATGCTTTAAATCAGCGGTCAGCAAAAATGGCGGCATTTCTAAAAGCACCCGAAAGAGTGTTTAAAATTGTAAAAGATATCGCCACTCATTTTCAAGAAAAGGTAGCACCGCATGGTTTTAAGGCCATGATCGTCACACCCGACCGGTACGCCTGTGTGCAGTATAAAGAAGAACTGGATAAATACTTTCCAGCCGAAGCCAGTGCCGTTGTAATTTCAATATCAGCCAATGACGATCTTGATTTTAAACAAAAATGGGGTTTGGATAAAAGTCAGCAGGAGAAGTTGACCGATGCGTTTAACGATGCTAGTTCGGAACTTAAATTTCTGATTGTAACAGCCAAGTTGCTCACCGGATTTGATGCACCCATTCTTCAAACGATGTACTTGGACAAGTCGCTTAAAGACCATACCCTTTTGCAAGCCATTTGTAGAACCAACAGATTATATACCAACAAGTCGTTTGGTAGGATTGTTGATTATTTTGGTGTGTTTGACGACGCAGTCGAGGCACTACAGTTTGATGAAGAGTCGACCAAACAGATAATCTCCAACTTAGAAGTATTAAAAATCCAGCTGCCAAAGGCCATGGAAGATACGCTTCGTCATTTTGAAGGAGTTGATAGAACGATATTAGGTTTCGAAGGGTTAGAAGTAGCACAAAATGCCATTAATTCCAATGACAAGAAGGATGCCTTTGCACTAGATTATAAATATTTGTCGAAACTATGGGAATCACTCTCTCCAGATCGTGTATTGCATGCGTATAATCAGGATTACTTATGGCTTTCGCAGGTGTTTGAATCGGTAAAACCGGCATCGGAAAACATAGGCAAACTTTTATGGTTTAGTTTAGGCGCACAAACGACACAGTTGATACATGATAATATTCATGTTGGTGAGGTGCATCAATTGGACGAATTTGTATTGGATGCTGACGTAATAGAAGGAATATTTAATAATCCGAACCCTAGAAATGCTAAAAAACTCGAAAAGAGTTTGATAAAAAGGTTTAAAAAGCATGCTGGGAATCCGAAGTTTAAAGCGCTGAGTCAGCGACTTGAAGACCTGCGTGATAAAGCAGAAAACGGGTTAATCACGTCCATAGAATTTATTAAGGAACTCTGTAAAATAGCCAAAGAGACCGTCCAAGCTGAGAAGGATATGCAGGATCAAGTGCTGGAGAAGACACCACAAGCTGCACTTACTGAAATATTCTTGGAACTTAAAACCGAACAAACGCCAGCTGTTGTGGAGCGTATCGTCACGGATATTGACGCCATTGTAAGAATTGTAAGATTCCCTGGCTGGCAGCAAACAACTTCCGGAGAAAGGGAGGTACAGCAATCCTTACGCAAAGCGCTTTTGAAGTATCAGTTGCATAAGGACCAAGTACTGTTTGATAGGGCTTATGGTTATATAAAGGTGTTTTATTGAGGGTTGATAATTAATTATTAGCATTTCTGGTTAGAAATGTAAGGGGGGGCGATATTGACTATTTTACGTTTAACTTTGATTTTACTAAACCCTATTGTTGGTTCGTTTAGAAACCAACGTAAAATATATTTTATCTGTGCAGGTCCACTGCATAGGTGCTATATTACTTTGCAATACGTTCTTTGAATGCCTGCTGGAAGATTTTGATTTTTGCCAACTGTTGCAATGAAAATTGCAAAAATCGGTTGGTTGTTTCTAGAGTGATCTAGAAACTGAATGGTTACTTCGGTCATTTTTACGCAAGTTTAAAGTAGATAGAAGTGCTATTATTCAAGTTGAAAGATGTTTATATATTATTATACAGTAGTATATCTTGCTATTAGTAATAAAAATATAGATGTCTGAATAAACAAAGAAAACAACAGCAGGCATTCAGAGACATGATGTAAAAATATGAAAATGAAATTATCCTCCGAAAATACGAGACATATACAGCTGGCTTTTAGCCAGATGCGGAATAAGCAAGATCTTTTGGATTTGCTTAACTATTCTAAAAGTATACTGTATGGTGAGAAAGCGCTTCCATTTTTGAGAAAGCATTTAAATTACCATTCCAACCCCAATGCGAATAAAAAGCGATATAAGCAGTTCACGATTAAAAAGAAATCGGGAGGCGAACGCATCATTTATGCACCTACCAGAGGTTTGAAAGCGATACAAAGTTGTTTGAATCTAATACTTCAGACCGTCTACACCTCCAATCTTGCTGCAACTGGGTTTGTGCCAGGTATCTCCATTGTCGACAATGCGCGTCGTCATGCTAGGAGCTTGTATGTGTACAATATCGACCTCAAAGATTTTTTTCATAGCATCGATCAGGCACGTGTTCCGGCGAAAGTGAGCCACCTATTCCGGTTTAAAGTGAGCCACCTGAGAAGATT
>CAXBLH010000383.1:0-5741 GCA_963976315.1 uncultured Dyadobacter sp. | reverse complement strand
TTCATCTAAAAATAAAGTACCCCCATTCGCCAGTTCAAAATGACCGATCTTGGTTTGCAATGCACCTGTAAACGACCCTTTTTCATGGCCAAAAAGTTCACTGCCTGCAAGCTCTTTGGAAATTGCACCGCAATCCATAGCTATAAAAGGCATGTCTCGTCTTTTAGACCTGTTGTGAATTTCGTGTGCAATCGCTTCCTTTCCAGCACCACTTTCACCATATATTATGACACTAAAATTAGTGGGTGCAACTAAATCTACCTGACGAAACAAATTATCCGCCACGTCACTATTACCCATAATATAGCCCGGCTTAGTCCGCGCAGACATTTTTCTTTTACCTTTGGAAGGTGCCTTTATATCATCCACCGAAGAGCTGCTGGACAATGCTTCGGACTCTGATTGGTCCTCCTGGTTATTCGCTGCATCTTCGAGGGCACGTTTCACCGTAACCAATATTTCGTCAGGGAATAATGGTTTGGTTATGTAATCGTATGCACCAAGTTTCATTACATTTACTGCAATTTTTATATCCGAATATCCGGTGATTACCAATACAGGTACATGTGGGCTTTTGGATTTAATGGCGGTCAACAATTCGGTCCCTGTTATATCACCCAGTCTGAAGTCGGTCATTACCAAATCGGGTGACACTTTTTCGATTAATGCTAACCCATCCTTACCGTTCAGTGCTGTTTCTACAATAAAATCATTTTTGGACAGAAACCTTTTCAACAGAAAACAGATATCTGGTTCGTCGTCTACTACAACTATTTTTTTCATAAGTTTATGGTGTTGGGTATTCCTAGTTTTAAATGGTTACCCGCAGTCTTGCGGTAGGTATATTTAATTGTTCTCGGTATTTTGCTACGGTACGTCTTGCAACGGAATAACCCTTTTCCGCCAACATATCTGTAATTTGTTGGTCATTATACGGATGCCTCTTATCCTCCACTTCAACGATTTCGCGAATGGCTTCCTGTATTTCTCTATTTGAGACCTCAGTACCGTCTTCATTGGTTACTCCTTCGGTAAACAAGTCCTTTAACAAAACAATACCAAACGGAGTTTGAACATATTTGTTGGTGGTTACCCGCGATACAGTTGAAATGTCCATATCAATGATTTCGGCTACATCTTTTAAAATCATAGGTCTCAATTTTTTCACATCTCCACTTTGGAAATAATCAAATTGTAGCCTAACAATCGCTTTCAGCGTGTTAATCATTGTCGTTTCTCTTTGCTTAATAGCGTCGATAAACCACTTTGCGGAATTCATTTTATTTTTAATAAACTGATTGGTAGCCTTGTCCTTTTTCTTTACAGGCATTTCAGTAAATACTTTATTCAACCGAAGGGCTGGACTATTCCCCCAAGTTAACTGTACTTCGATATCACCATTATCACCATACCAAAGCATGAAATCGGGCTTGATACTTTCGTTAACAATAGCATCATTTCTAAGTCCAGAGGCAGGTTTAGGGTTAAGCGTTGTGATGATATGTATAACCTTTTTCAGTGTTTCTTCGTCGATGCCCAGCACCCGCATGATCTTATCATAATTTCGTGAACCAAGTTCATCAAAGGTATCCGAGATTACTTTAATAGCCATTTTACAAATAGCATCTGGATTCTCATTGCGCATGAGCTGAATCAATAATGATTCCCTTAAATCACTGGCTGCTATCCCGGGAGGATCCAGCTGTTGAATGACCTTTAACATTTGCTCAACCTCCTCAGTATCAATAAACATACTGTTTGCAAAGGATATATCATCTGCAATTACATCGCACTCCCGACGTAAAAACCCATCCTCATCTAAGGAGTCCAGTATAAAGTCAGCAATTAGTTGCTGCCGCTCATTCAATTTCAGATAATGAACTTGCTGCTTAAGTTCATCCCGGAAGGAAATATACTCCACCATTGGACGGGAATACAGGTCGTCATCTGCGGAATGATTATTTGCGTATGTTTTATAATCCGGGATATCATCGTCTCTAAATTCATCCCAGTCGTAATAATCCTGAACGGCGGGTGCTTCATCATCCCCCTTATTGATAGGGTCATCAAATTCGTTGGTAGCATCTTCAGTTGCTGTTTCCTCTTTCCCCTCTTCCAAAATTGGATTCTCCTCTAATTCCTCCTTGATTCGCTGTTCGAGCTCCATGGTAGTTAAATGCAGAAGATTCAACATTTGGATCTGCAAAGGAGAATATTTTAATGTTTGTTTCTGCGATTGCGTTTGTCTTTGCATAAAAACAACTTAAGAAAAAATTAAATTAATACTAGTTTTTCATAACCGTTGACAACTCCTTTGGCAACTGGATGGCTTATTTAAAATCTCAGGCTAAAATTGGCGTCTTTAAATTTACCAATCTTTGTTTTACTGATCAATTAATCTATCATTTTTTTGGGTATTTTTTTCTACACTTTGAGCCTAAACTTTGATTTTCTACCCTACAATTTTCTCAGTATAGAATTCTGGCTATCCTTAATATAGAAAAAGTATCTCTATTCATTAAATAATAATTTCCTTTTTCCAACCAGATATCCCGTCCTAACCCACGGATTTTCATATATTTAGACCTTATACGTGTTCTACAAAAAATTTTACAAGAAACTTCCTAAAAGTGATGTTTCTTTTTTCCTACCAATTTTAATAGCCGACTATTTGGTACTAATGATGTTTAAAAATCACATTGCAAACCAATTAAACAAATCTCTTGCCAGTGATGGGTCAAAAGGAGTAAATTCAGCACAAAACTTGATATATTGAAATCATAGCGATTAATATCCTACTGACGCGACCACGCAACGAAATCAACTTCAAAGAAGTGATTGTTGTCATATTTCAACCGCATATTCACCAAAAGAAAAAGGACTATTCTACCATTAAAAAAGGACGAATGGACATGGTAAAAGGACACCATGTTATTACCTATTGCCAAAATTCCATTTTTAACGCTTTCTCCTATATGATAAACTCACTAATTACCTTACTCGGGCTGCTTAATATGGCCAGAAACGGACTTATGAAAAACTAAAGTTTTAGAAGGCTCACAAAAACTAAAAATGGTAAAGAGGTTGAAAAATACATATATTTGCCCCACTAAACGCAACACACACCTTTTTCTCCAACTCAATAATTAAATGTATTGTACCTGGATTAAATGAAATAAGATTGGATTAGCTTTCCTTTCGAAGCTGATTTTTTTCTTTCAAAAAACAAGTTCAATTAGGCTCACCTAAAATATTCTGATCAAAATAATTATTAGTCAAATTTATGAATGAGCGGCAAATAGTAATGGCGGATGATGACGCCGACGATAGGTTTCTAGTACAAGCGGCTCTTGAAGATAATAATATTAAAAACCCTCTATTATTTTTCGATGATGGGGAAAATTTATTGCAATATTTGAAAAAAATTAGTCCGGAAGAATACCCTGCTTTATTACTTTTGGATCTGAACATGCCCAAACGTGACGGAAGGGAGGTACTTAAATTTTTACGAACTCAGGAAGCTTGGAAGGATATTCCAATTTTAATATTTAGTACTTCCAATGCTCCAGATGATATCTATACGGCCTATCAGCTCGGGGCTAATTGTTATATTATAAAACCGTCCAGCTTCGAAGGATTAAAAAACCTATTACACTCCGTTTGTAAATTCTGGCTGGCAGTCCATTGTGAGGATCAATAGCAGTAGCCAAATATAACCATTGACTACTGCTATAACCTATTAAAGCGTCAGATTTTGAGCAGCTGGCGCATCAATAAACCAATGCAGTTCACCGGTTGGCTTTATTATTTGCGATGGATACAGTTCCAAATTCGGTACTCCTTGCAAAACCTCTTTTAAAGCATTCGCTTTACCTTCCCCTGTTACAGCAAAAACTACTGACCTGGAACGGTTCACTAACGGTGCCGTAAGCGTGATGCGAAACATGTCTTGAGCTTTCAGAAAAAATGCACTTACCCAAGCCTTTTCTTCCTTAATCACTTCTGTACCTGGAAATAATGACAGCGTATGTCCATCGTCTCCCATCCCCAGTAAAACCAGATCAAATGTAAAATCAGTATCTCCAAAATACCCTTTCAAAACATTCGTATAATCCAAAACGGATTCTTCTGGGTCGATTTCAGTTTTCATTATATGAATCTGAGATGATTGTACATCCACTTTATCCAATAACTCCTCAAAGGCCATTTTGGCATTATTACGGTCATCCTCAAAGGGCACGAATCTTTCGTCTCCCCAAAAGAAATGGATTTTCTGCCATGGAATTGAAGATTTATAGGGCTCGGCGGCAAGTATTTGGTATAATTGCTTGGGAGTACTTCCGCCAGACAATACCAAGGTAAACCGGTCCTTAGTCGTTAAAACTTCGGCGATCAAATCAGCAATGTATTTTGCAAGCTCTTGATTTAACGTTTCTTTTTCTTTACTTATATGTAATTCCATAGTCCTTATTTCGATTCATTATCAACGTTCACCCAAGCATGTCCATCCTTTGCTAACAAAGCATCCGCTAGATCCGGCCCCCATGTGTCGGGTTGATAGTTTGGGAAATCAACGGGTGTATCTTCGTTCCAAGTTTCAAGAATAGGCATAATCACCTTCCAAGCAGCTTCAACTTGGTCATCACGCATAAACAAAGTTGCATCACCTTCCATTACATCCAGCAATAGGGTCTCGTATGCCTCTGGCGCATGTTCTCCTCCCAAATCATCATAAGAGAATTTCATGTCCACTGGATCCAAATTCATGGTTTGTCCCGGTCGCTTCACCTGAAAACGGATACTAATATCCATATTGGGTTGAATACTAATGGTCAATTTATTAGAACGCCAGCTATCGGTTGCCTCAGAGGGAAATGCATAATGCGGAGCAGGCTTAAACTGAATCGTAATGTGCGTATCCTTTTGTTTCAAAAACTTACCAGTTCGCACATAAAATGGAATCCCTTGCCATCTCCAATTGTCTATATAAAACTTTGCAGCTGCAAACGTTTCAATTTTCGATAACGGATTCACTCCTTTCTCTTCTCTATATCCTAAAACAGGTTCGCCATTTTTCTGCCCTGGCCCATACTGCCCTCTCACCGCAAATTCATTTACTTGGTCATGCGAAATCCGTCTGATGGCATTTAAGACATCTACTTTTTTGTTACGTATTTCATTGGCTTCAAAGGATACTGGGGGTTCCATTGCGATCATACACAGTATTTGCAGGATATGGTTCTGAACCATATCCCTCAAAGCGCCGGAATGTTCAAAATAACCCCCTCTACCTTCAAGACCGACACTTTCAGCAGCAGTAATTTGAATGTGCTCTATATAATTTCGATTCCAAATGGGCTCAAAAAGTGCATTTGCAAAACGAAGAGCCAGCAAGTTTTGAACCGTTTCTTTCCCTAGGTAATGGTCAATTCTAAATATTTGCTCTTCTGCAAACATATTAGTCAAAAGAGAATTAAGCTCATGGGCACTTTTAAGATCATGACCAAAAGGTTTTTCCACTACGATACGGGTACTACACTTGTCGGAGCAAATTTTAAGGGCGCCCAGTTTTGTAGCGATAGAGGGTACAAGTTGCGGGGCCACTGCCAAATAAAATATCACATTGGGATGAATCCCCCATTCTTCTTCCTTTTCTTTTACAAGGTCAGAGATCAGATGGTAAGCTGATTCATCGTCACCGTCCAATTGTAAATATTTGACATGGTCTTTAAATTCAATCC
>CAXBLH010000382.1:0-5755 GCA_963976315.1 uncultured Dyadobacter sp. | reverse complement strand
ACCTCGGATGGACCGATATCGGTGCATTTGGAAGTAGTTTTTATGAAACTCCTAATATTGATGCCCTCACCAAAAGAGGGATGAAGTTTACAAGTGCTTATGCCGCTTGTCCGGTGTGTTCGCCTACCCGTGCGAGTATTATGAGTGGTAAATACCCAGCTCGTACCAGCACTACCGACTGGTTTGGTGCACCGCAACCTGAAACGGTGGGTAAGCACTGGACTAAAACCAAACCACTTTTACCCGCTTCCTATATTGAGCACATGTCTTTGGATGAGGTAACTTTGGCAGAGGCCTTGAAAAAAGGTGGTTATAATACTTTTTTTGCTGGTAAATGGCACCTTGGAGAAAGTGAAGAGTTTTGGCCTGAAAAGCAAGGTTTTGATATAAACAAAGGGGGCTATTGGGCAGGTTCGCCCCGTGGTAATCATTATTTTACTCCTTATGATAACCCAAGATTGTCGGATGGGCCTCCTAACGAGAACCTTACTGGCCGGTTAGCTGATGAAACGATTGATTTTATTTCCAACAATAATGGAAAACCTTTCCTCGCTTATTTGTCGTTTTATGCCGTGCATAATCCACTGGGTGCACCCAAAGAGCTGGTGGATAAGTATACCGAAAAGCGTAAAAAAATGGGCTTGGAAGATTTATATGAGAAAGAAGGTGCCTCCAAGTTTCGGGTAAATCAGAGTCTTCCGGTTTACGCGGCTTTGGTTGAAACGATGGATATGGCTGTGGGTAAGGTCTTGAACGCACTAAAAGAGAAAGGTTTGGACGAAAATACTATCGTCATTTTCATGTCTGATAACGGTGGATTATCTACTTCTGAGGGCCAACCTACAACTAATTTGCCCTTACGCGCTGGCAAGGGTTGGTTATACGAAGGTGGTGTTCGTGAACCGATGGCTATTTATTGGCCAGGGGTTACGAATGGTAATCAAGAAACGGATCAATATGTTACTAGTACTGATTTTTATCCGACTATTTTAGAAATGGCTGGATTGCCTGCCATGCCTGAACAACATATGGATGGTAAAAGCTTGGTTCCTGTTCTAAAAGGTAAAAAAATGAATCGAGGGCCTATTTTCTGGCATTATCCTCATTATGGTAACCAAGGCGGTTCGCCTGGTTCGTCTATTAGAAATGGAGACTGGAAGTTGATACAATGGTTTGAAGAAGGAAGAGGAGTCGAGTTGTATAACCTTAAAGAGGATATCGGTGAAAAGCATAACTTAGCTTCTGAAAACCCGTCCAAAGTAAAAGAAATGCAAATGTTACTGGATGGATGGAGAGAAGAAGTGGGAGCAAGAATGCCTTCTAAAAATCCAAATGCTGTAATGTGATTATTTTTTTCTTATCGGTTCATTTAATGCGTTGGCTGTGTAAAGGCTAGGGATTGGATAAACATTAGTTCCTATTTACCTGTTTTTATCCTACTGTTAGGATTTGAAGCAAGCAATCCTGACAGTAGGCAGTAGTATCAACAATTTGTAATTTTGGGTACACTTTATTTAGCAGCCTCAAAACAATACACATTGTAGTTGGTAGAAGCAAAAATCTTACCCTTCTTTCCGTCTTTCCCAGGAATGCCCGCTACGAAACCCGCAAACCAGGAGTCGCCCCGCTTTTCCCATTTGATATCTGGCGAAGGCATATCCCATAATAACTTGCCTGAGTTGATGTCTACCGCCAGCAGGTATTTGGTATAGATGTAATACACCACGCCATCCTGCTGATATAGGTCACTGGTGATAATACTGGCTTTTTGAGTCCAGAGTACGGAGCCGGTAGCGGCATTTAAGCAATATAACGTGGCATTATCACCGTTTATCAACAGTTTATCCCCTACTTTGATCATATAATTAAAACCAGTATAGTCGTCGGTTACTTTCCTTTGCCAGACTTGCTTTCCGGTCATAACCTCAAAGCATGCTAAAGAATTGAGCGACGTTAAATAAACCAAATCGCCATCCACAATCGGTTTCAGACTTGTCGATGTGCCTTCGTCAGGATAATTGAGCGGGATACGTTCGTACACCCATTTCTTTTGAGTAATGTTATAAAGCCCAAAATAGGCCCGATTGTCATTGTATTTAATATTGGGACCCATTTCCACATGAGGAACTACCAAGTAATCCATATTATCCTTTTTAAAGGCTTCAATTCTGATCAACGATCCAACATAGTAGGGAAGTCCCGGCTTACTTACTGAATATTCTTCACTGTATTTGGGTACAGTAAGTTCAGAAATTTCACCCGTATTAACATCTCCAACAAATACCCCATCTTCTACCCGATTCTTACTGGCGGGAGTGGGACCATTAGCTGTGAAGTAAAATTTTTGATCCAGAAATGCCGGGTACGGCGTTGCACTATGCAGCATATTGTCCTTTTTCCAAATGGTCGTTCCCGAGTTGGTATTGATTGCATAGTCATAAGGGCCATCATGGACCAACATCATGTTTGGATACAAACCAATGCTGTTATGCAAACTTCCAGCACTTTGGTTATGGAACTCGTCCCAAGTCCATATATTTTCCCCTGTTTCCAAATCCTTTAACTGAAGATAACTATCACTATACAAACCCGGCCGTGCCGTTTTTCTTACTGCCATGGCCAACACCCCCCTGTTGTCAATAATATAACCGTGATAAAGACCTGTTGAACGCACTTTCCCATCCGAAATCGAAGATTTCCATACGTGCGGAAGCTGGGTCACCACACCTTCCTGGTCGGTTTGGGTGGTAACCTCCGCAGGATTGCAGGCTAGCAATCCTGAGAGTAGGAGTAAATATTGTATATGTTTCATCTTAGCGTCTGTCTATTCTAAATACGGTACTATTATGATTGCCGTCAAAAACCCAGTTCAATGCGTCCTTAACCCGATCAGGTATCTTGAATTCTCCGTGATTGACTCCCGGTGCCTCTCTATGCACTCCTTGCCAGCTGCCACCAATATTTTTTTGGGATTCGGATGTAACTACCCCGTCACTGGGTAGATTATGATATATAACATAAGAATGAAACTCTTGGGTTGTGCAGTAGTCGTTGCAGTAACCGGGAGGAGGGTTGGACGCATAGCAAGCTTGCCATTGATACGAGTCACAAGTAACCACAGTCTCGTACCAAGACACATATTCAGTATACGAAGCGCCTATCACATGGCTCCAGCCCGTGTTGGAGTCCGTATTAACCCAGTCCCTGCCTTGTTCCCATTTTCCTTTTCGCCATTGGTGAAACCCATGCATGGGAAAGTTTACCCAGCTTTGGACTTCCTCTCCGTTTACGGCAGCATTGTAAATGTTTCCAATATCGCTCGCCAAATTAACCCCGTTGGTTTCCGAGTCCCCAATGGCATAGGTCCCCACTACCCGCCACAGAAGCGGATAATTCTCACTTCCCCAAATGAGGATTTTTGGTACAAAAGATGATTGTGCAGCCTTAGCGTTTTGATAAGGACTACCTGGTTTTAAATCTGCAGCCGTTTGCCCCACTAGTCCAAATTTATCCATAAGCTTATCGTTCATCCAGTTTGAAATGGATTGTGAATAATATGGTCCAAATCCCCCATGAATTATAAACTCAATACCTAGTCCTGGGAGTAAAGGCGGTGATACCGCCGAGCCGACGTTAGGTCCCGCCATCAATTTTGTACTGCCGTTTCCTACAAATGAACTATTTGTACCATCAGAAGCCGAAGTCGATATTTGAGCACCCCGAAGTGGTGATCCCATGGTTATAATGCCATGCCAGTAGGCTCCGTTCCAAAGGGACACTTCCCGAACGGCAGTTCCACCCAGACTATGTCCTATAGCCAAACGGGTGCCTCCTCCTTCGGTTTTATCATATACTTGACCTGCCATATTCATAATTCCAGCATCTGTTGGATATGAATGCCTATTTGGGCCGATTATCCTACGCTCTGAAAAAAAGAAGTCATCATCGTCTTTTAAAGAATTTGCGTCTCCACCAAGACCATGAACCCAATCCACACCACGACTTTGCTGAGCATGAACCTCGTTATAACTTGCCAAAAAAACAAAGACAAGCAACCCTATTGTGTATTTTGAAATAATGCTTTTCATAATGGTATCTGATTGCCGATCTAACCTTGGCATGTTGGCAATGTGCATAAAGGCTTCATTTTTATTTTTAACTGCATCACCTTTTGATAATATTCTACTAATGGAATATGTTTCCATTTCATAACTAGTAGCGAAAATGGGTTCTGCGGAAATTCTGATTGTTTTTAAACTCCCTTCCTTGAATGATTCAATAAGCTGAACTGGATTTTTCTCACAAGACGAATACATCAGTACGAAAAGAATTGTAAATGCGATTTTGCCCAATGTTGAAATGAGATGGGACTTATACGAAGTTCTAAATGATTTGACCATTGCTTTTTAAATTAAAAGCGGTACATTTTATTTCTGATTAAAGGTACAACCCACTTTTAAATAGCTACCTTGTCCTAGGACATTGTTTTGGCTTGTCGTAGAACATTAATTTAACTTGTTATAGAACAAGTATTATCAATAATAAGCTCTTAAGTATCAGGTAGGGTCTAGTTTGTACTTACTAATTGATGGTAATATGAAATCGGAAAAGCCTTTACAGCAACTTTTGGAAGTACTTGACTCCGAATCGTTTGCATTACTCAGAAATCACTTTTCAACAGTTTTAACTCCTTATCCTATCCGTAAAGGGCGATTGTTAGTAGATATTGGACAGGTTAATGAATTTATGTATTTTATTGAGAAAGGAGTAATTCGGTCTTATTATTTAAAAGGATCTGATGACATCACTTCTCGCCTTGTTGCAGACGGAGATATTGCATGTGTTGCAGAAAGTTTTTTTAATCAAAGTCCTTCCAATGAAGTAATGGAAGCACTTGAAGATACTCAAGTTTATTCCGTCTCTTATGATGACTATCGTTTATTGTCAGGCAAAAATGTAATTATTTCGCAGTTGATAATCCGTTTATTGGAAGAAAGGCTGGTCAACTACAGTGAACGTGTTAAGGTATTTAAATATTTGTCAGTTGAGGAAAGGATTTCTTATTATATCAATCATCCTATGTCTTTGTTTCGTCGCATACCTGATCACTTTATCGCTACTTTTCTAGGTACTACCCCTGCAACTTTTAGTCGTTGTTTGAAGGAATTGAATAAGAATGGAGTCCATTTTACAAATTGATTATTCGCTGGTTTCAAACGACTAGATTGAATTTTTACTATCTACTTATTCCAGTCAAAAAAACGACGCTAGATGAATATTAGTGCATAAACTTCGAAAAATGGAATGCAGTTTTTTTTAGGTTGGGGTTTATGTAAATTATCAACTATAATCGATATAGAACCTATTTTTATCTCCATCCCCCCTAAAAACTAAAACACCTTGTCGCATGGCAACAAGGTGTTAAATATTATGCAGATAAAAAATTACTGGGTTAGTTCAAGTTTCAATTTGTTGAGGTTACTTTTTATAGAAGCATCAAATTGTCTGTCATTAACTCTAAGAAGGTATCCACCAATGAGGGTTGGATCAATTTTTTCTTCCAGAACTACTGTTTTACCGGTACTTTTAGCAACGATGTCTTTAAATTGTGCTCTAAGCTCGTCCGTTAATGGAGTAGTAGTGGTAATGGTCGCTTTCTGAATCCCTTTGAATTCTTGGTAAGCGATTATGAATTCATCAGCAATAGCATCTAGTATTGCCTCTCTATTTTTTCTAGTAATGATTTCAAATATTG
>CAXBLH010000381.1:0-5760 GCA_963976315.1 uncultured Dyadobacter sp. | reverse complement strand
TACCAACCCCTACTTCGGAAAAAACCTCTATAGTTCCGTGATGTACCTCAATAATTTTAAAAACTATAGATAATCCAAGTCCAGTACCATCCCCAATTTGTTTAGTAGTAAAAAAAGGATCATATATTTTGCTTTTTAGTTCTTCTGGTATACCATCGCCATTGTCTTTCAATGATATACAAACTTCGTCTTCATTTTTAAGCCATGTTATCACGGAAATTACCCCTTGTTTCTCGACATCCTTTTTATTCTTCAAGGCATATATGGAGTTAGTAAGTATATTCATGAAAATCTGGTTTATCTTACCTCCATAACATTCAACCTTTGGTATTTCGCCTAATTGTTTATTAAGTATTATTTCTGTCCCAATTTGATAATTTAAAATTACCAAAGTGGATTCCATTCCTTCATTTATATCAACAAGGTTTAAATCGGCTTCATCTACCCGTGAAAATATTTTTAGACCCTTAACTATTTCAACTGTCCGTTTGGCACCATCTTCCATACCAGTGAGTAGCATGTCCAATTCTTTTTTAATATAATCAATTTCAAGGGTTTCTTTAAGCTTGCCGATTTTGAGAAAATGATTCTGACGATGTACCTCATCAGTCTGTTTTTCCAGCTCATCGTAGGCATCCAATACTGAAATGATGTCTTGAATATCACGTCGTAATGGCCTCACATTAGAACTTACAAAATTGATAGGGTTATTTATTTCATGAGCAATTCCTGCGGTTAGCTGCCCTAAAGAAGCCATTTTTTCAGATTCAATTATATGTGTCTGGGCATCTTTTAGCTGGTCAAGGGTGTCCTCCAGTTCTTTGGTTCTTAATTTAACCTTGGCCTCCAAAGTGATATTTTGACCCGTTATGATACGTTCATTTTCCAAAGACACTTTTAGCGCTCTTTCCTGTGATGCTTCTCGTTCTTTCTTTAAAATGTTAATTTTATCAGCCAATGCAAAAGAAAGCAGAATTACCTCCAAGATAGTCCCTGTCTGCATGGTATAGGTAGTCAGTAAACTATAGGGAAGGATGTTCAGATTCCTTAAAACAATTAAAAATAAACCGATTATAAAAATAGACCAGGCTAGTAAAAATATTTTTGCAGGTCTGTAGTTTTGGCGAGCTATTTTAAAAGCAACATAGGTAGTTGCCAAAGCGGCATAAGCCCCTGAAATATCTACCCCGTAAAAACTAAGTCTGGTAAATCCAAAAATGTTAAGTAAGCCAGTGATTACATACATGGCCATCATTAAATTTAATAAATGCGTACCAATTTTTAATTTTTCATTTACTTGCAAAAAGTGTTTGAAGAAAAAGACTGCAAAAATTCCAGCCAAGACTGAAAACCAGACGACAGCACTCGTGTTAAATACCGCCTGATTCGGCCATAAGTATTTATAGGTAAATCCAGATAAAGTAGTTTGCGCCAGGCCTATGAATAATATATAAAGCACATAGTATAAGTAGCTTTTATCCTTGGTCGAAAAGTAAATGAAAATATTATACAAAATCATTACCAGGATAATTCCTGCATAAATCCCATTAATAGTCTCCGTTATCAGAGAATATTCATACAGGTTACTTTGATCTCTTAAGATCAATGGAAGAATCACCTGGCTTGGGCCAGTAACTTTCAAATAAATGGTAGTTTCCTGGTTGGGTTCTGTATCAAATTCAAATATTAAATTCTCGTGTTTGATACTTCTTTTATTAAATGGATCGGAATCATGGAATTTAGTGCTTGTGACGGCACCCTCCTTAATTTCGTAAAACTCGCAGGAATGTATTAGCGTATATGCGAGTTCTAAATACAATGCATGGTAGGAAGTATTGTTTTTGATTTTAAATTTTAGCCAAAAGGAGGAGTCACTTTGCCCCATGTTGGGTGTTGACTCTGTACTGGCGGAAAAATTTGTAACTTTTTGAATGGAGGTTATGTCGTATTTACTCTCTTTATCTTCGAATATTTCAACATATTTACCAATTACCACCCCCCCGCCTTCGAACTGAATCGTTTTTCCATAGGAAGTTGGTTGCAATAAGAATATTGCAAAAAAAACAAAGGTAACAATCAGTTTAATTTTCACGGTTTTATCAGTAATTGGTATTCTATTTCCATTTCTCCCTTTGGGCCTTTTTCAAAGGCAATTTGTTCCGGATTTTCTCGTAAGTCAAAAATACGCTGGCGTTCTTCCTCTTTGGCAAAGGGTAGGTTCTGAACATCTTTTACGATAATTGCCGTGGCAATTAAACCTTCCTTTGGGTAATAGAAAGTGCCGTTTTTTCCGAGATCACGAATTATTTCGAAACCAATTCTGGTGCAATTCCGTAAAGTGGGGGGCGAACAAAGTGCTAATAAATTGCTAACATTAATTTGCGTAGCAATGGCTACTCCAATTCTTCCAAGGATAATACTTCCAATTCCGTATCCCGCTACCTCTTTAGAATTAAAGAGCCCGCAAAACTCAGCGGTTCGGCTATTTTCGAATTGCTCCATGTATTGATAAATACTGGTATCAATTTTGGCAATTCCATACTCCATAGGTAACTTCATTTCAGTGGTTCGAAGCTGAAGCCGTCCACCTCCATAAATTTTTTCACCGTCTTCGGATTCCACTATTATTACAAATGTATCTGGATCATGTAGCCAGTCTACTTTTGCAGATGAAACTTGTTTTACCCCATAAGATTCAAGTACCTTACGGTGGCCATCAACATATCTTAGACTCGTTTCAACATCCTGGGGTGCGCTATAAGCTTTAATTTTGGCCTTCATTAATTGTTAGAATTATCCACAAGCAAGATTTCATTTAACGGCAAACGTAATAAACTAATATTTTGACTGTCAGGACGAAATATTTGTATTACATAATATTTATCTAGTGATACTACTTCTTCTGTAAACGTACTAATTTTTTTATTCAAATCTTCGAATTGTAATAATTCAATTTTATTAAATTTTTCTAAATTTTGGAATAAATCATTGGTAAAAAATATTGTTTCAAGTTGTAAGTCCTGGTTCGAAATATATGTAGTAACCGATTGAATAATTCTGCCATCGTGTAAGGGATTCCCTGATCTTTTGATAAAAACAAATGCTAATGCAGCATTATATTGTTTTGAAAGGGCAGTCCAAAATATTTCACCATGCCCAATTTCCTTTACTGCATTAGCCAAAGAAGGGCTTTTGAGCATCGAAAACGCCATTTTTTCTTCTGGGGAAAATGGGAAGTCTCCAATATTTTTTCCAAATTTTAACCCCTCATTGTCCTCCACCTGGTCGGTCTTTAAATATTGGTTGAAATACTCTTGATGTCCTGCCGGATTGAGAATTCCTAATAATTCTAATTGACCCAAGTATTTCGAGATGAGGGCCACCATAGAAGGATTGTGTATACTTATAAAATCAATTTCACTGGTAATTTTACCTTCAAAAATTTCCGATGGCTCCCCTGAATTAACAATCGTTGTAAGGGCTTTAATATCCTTATAATTTATTGCCAATTCCTCCGAATCAGTAGAGGTGTTAAAACAAATAGAGGTACTTTTATTATTCTTAGTGCTGGGACTGGCTGCACAGTTTATGCCAAAATCTTTAGCTTTCGATATAAATATTTGTACGGCAGATCCAATCGCAAATTGGGTGGAAGTGCCGTTACTGTCCCAAAATGGTAATGTTCGACTGGTTTCTGAGCCGACAGAAAGCGTGTTATTTTTTAAAACCCATTTCCAAGGCTGCATATTGAACAAGGAAGGTACTTTTGAAGCTTGTGAAATTAGGTTTTCAATTGCCCTTTGGTTTATAGGAAAAGTTTCCTGGGTTATTTTAGTACCATTTTCTGCACTCACGTGATCTGATATCTCGACTTGCTGTATAATGGGTTTTAGTTCAACCGGTTGCTGTATCAACTGTTCTAAGTCAACATAAAATCTACCAGATGACGTAAATTTATTTAATAAGATCCTTCGTGTCAAATCGGTTACTACACCTCCTCCAAGCGTTACGGCACTTGCAAGTTGTGGCCAAGTGCCAATTGTTTTGCCAAGTTCTAACAAAGAAGCTAAACCTCTCGGTGAAGTATTGGGCGCATTAATGATTTTCATCACCAACGGCAAACGTTGTTCCGGTTGGATATTTATCAAGTTTGCGTGGGGTATTCCTGAAAGAAGACCATGTAGTATTGCTCTATTTTCTTCTAGGTCAAATCGTTCAATGTCCAGCATTCCCCTGTCACTAGTTTCCATTATTACGGGAATTGCATTTTTTTGCGCCTCCAACCGTGCAAGGATTTTAATCTGTAAGTCATCACATTCGTCTACTAAGATATCAAGTTTTCCTTCGTCAAATAAAAATGAGGAAATATTGCCAACATGAATACCCTCGGTATAACATTCAACCTTAATAAATGGATCAATTTCAGCAATTTCTCTCGCTGTTATTACACATTTATTAATACCAATATTATGCAAACCAGTTCTGATTCGATTCATATTACTAAGTTCCAAGGTATCAAAGTCAGCTAGCTTAATATGCCCGCAAATGCGTTCGGAGGCCATTGTAATAGCGACAGCATTTCCAACGGAAAGTCCGATAATACCAATTTTCTTTTGAAGTAATATCGCTTGTTCCTGATCCGTTATCTTATGCCGATTTCTACTCGTTCTTAGCTCAATAAACTCTTCCTTTTCCAAAATATGTATTAAGCGGTTGGACCATGGATAAAATACCCATACCCCCTCCAGCTCAATATCCAAATGCCCGCTTTTAATCCAGTTTTGAAATTCTTCTTGAAGCGTTTCGTAAGAAAGCTTCTCTCTTGGTTTCTTGGTTTTTAATAACTCTATTTTTTGGTTTTCGAATAAATCAAAGATTTCCAGATGGTTATTTTGAGAAATGAGATTTTTAAAAGAATTATTTTCGGAGGAATTTTTTCTGTTAAAAAATGCAGGCTTAAAAGCGGACGAAGAGTGGGTTTTCATTACTCGTAAAAATATGTCGGTGGAATTAGGCTAAATATTTTGATTTTGAATGTAAAAATAAATGGCTTGTAACTTACTTGTATTGTTAAACTTAAAAGTTCTTTTATTGGTAAAGAAAGCAACCATTTCAGTCGCAAAAGTCTGCTATTTTGTGTCAATATAGCACTAAAATTCTCGAATTTAGCATTAATTTGTTAAAATAATACCACTATTGAATTTTATTCGGACATTCTTCATTAATTTGTTATTTATTGTCCGACAATTTTTAATTATTTTACATGGATACTTTCGACAACATTACAGTTTTATACGTTGACGACGAAATTAACAACTTAAATTCTTTTAAAGCTGCTTTTAGAAGGGATTTTAAAGTGCTCATTGCCACCTCTGGGGCGGAAGGCCTAAAAATGCTGGCAGAAAATCATGTGCATGTAATTATTACAGATCAGCGTATGCCGGAGATGACTGGTGTAGATTTTTTAATCGAGGTACTTAAAAAATATTCGGATCCAATTCGTATTCTTTTGACAGGCTATACGGATGTTAATGCAGTCATTGATGCAGTTAACAAGGGACATATTTATTACTACATCAATAAGCCATGGGATGAGGACCAAATGAAAATTGTAATAAAAAATGCTTTCGAAATATTTAATTTAAGGGAGAAGAATAGACAGTTGATAGAGACTTTAACGGATGTGAATGAACAATTAGAGTTTCTGCTTAGACAAAAGTTGATTTCTTAGTTCAAGAGGTTTTTTTACAAACCTTTGTA
>CAXBLH010000380.1:0-5769 GCA_963976315.1 uncultured Dyadobacter sp. | reverse complement strand
AAGTACTACGAAACTCGTCAAAACCATATTCCGAAATTGCTGGCGCATTTTCAACATCACGCCCACCGCCCATATGCCATTTTCCAAAATGAGCCGTTTTATAACCTGCTTGTTTAAGCATTTTGGCCATAGAAGGAGCGTTGGCAGCAAGATAATCCGCCTGTTCACAGGCACGATTCCCTTTTTTGGTTTGTAAATAGCTGGTAATTTGATGTCGAGCTGGCTCCTGACCTGTTAAAATGCCAACCCGAGAAGGCGAACAGATCGGTGAAGCACTATAGTATTGTTCAAACCGAATACCTTCTGATGCCATTTTGTCGATATTAGGCGTTTGATAAGATCCACCATAACAGCTCAAATCACCGATTCCCATATCATCCGTGTAGATAATTATGATATTCGGTTTTCGATCTTGGGCTATTAAAGTATAGCCCCACAGGCTAAATAAAATCAAGGCTAAATAGCTCTTCATGGTTTTCAGTTTGGTTATAAATCAATTATGTAAGCTTAAAATAAACAACTTTTAGCTGAAATCTTGATTGTCTACACCCCTAAAAGCCTTTAAACCAAAAAACACCGAACTAGCCGGTGTTTTTTGGTTATTTATTTTACAGATTATCTGTACCCATTGTTAGTAGGATCTGACTCCAACAGAACTGGATTCAAGTCTATTTCTTGTTGTGGTATTGGCAATTTCACCATGTGAGGCTGGATGTTCTCATTACCCTTGAAAATACCATATTTCGCATTTTTTACGGTTTCAACCAAAATCCCCCAGCGAATCAAATCATAACGACGTTCTGACTCTCCGGCAAGTTCCCACTTGTACTCATCCTGAATCGCTTTTCTTAAGCCCGCCTGATCCGTGGTGGTAACTGGCTGTGCAGGAGAATAAGCTCTTTCACGAATTCTATTGATGTACGCTAATGATTCAGAAGTTTTGCCCAATTCATTGGCCGCTTCTGCTGCCATTAAATATACCTGACCCAAACGCATAGTGATCCATGCTTCACCATGATTACCTCTTGGTGAATTCACAAAGTCAAAATTGGTTCTTTTGGTAAGGTACGTGAACGTCAAATCGTATCCCAAATAGCTTTGAAGTAAGGTATATGGTCTTCTTAAATCCGTTTTCGGGAATTTTTCAACTAAATCTGTTAAGGGTACATTCAAACCATACCCGTTGAACTCCTCGCCTATTGCCGTCAATTTGGCTGCAAACTCGTTACGAAGCGCTGCATTTTTAGGCTCATCACGAAGCCTAGGGTTAAAGCTATCGGTAATATCCTGTGAATTGTTTGGGGAGTCCTTCGTATAATCAAATCCAAAAATAGCTTCGTCATTGAATTGATTATTCACATCAAAGATAGCGCCATAGGTAGGCATCAACTTATGCGGAGAGTTTTTAATAATATCTTCCGAAACTTCAAAAGCTCCTGCCCAGTTTTTCTGCCAAAGGTAAAAACGGGTTCTTAGGAACTTAGCACTCCATTTGGTAGCACGACCAATATTAGCACCTTGATTCGCAGAAGGAAGTAAAGTTTCAGCCTTGATCAAATCATCCACCATTTGTTTTCTGATTTGAACCATATCCGAACGTCCCAAAACGGCTACTTCGTCCAAAGGTAGATCTTCCAAGAAATAAGGAACATCTCCCCAAAGGGCAGTGAGATGATAATAAGCCAAAGCCCGAATAAATAGTGCTTCCCCGATCACCATATTTTGAGTCGCAGTTGTTAATTTGCTATTGCCTTCCACATTAACGATAACAGAGTTGGCATCGCCAATGGTACTGTACAAATCACGCCAGACTCCATAGGCATTCCCGTAATTAGTTTCTGTGATACTATAATCCAAAATAGGTGCTAAACCTCCAAATATACGGCTAGACATCATTTCATCTGTACCAAAGAAAGTCCAGGCGGTAATTCCCTGCCAGCCTTTGTAAAGGTTACCAGTACGTAAGTCGAGATACAACCCGTTCGCCGCTTGAATCGCTTCCTGATCGGAGTTATAAAAGTTACTTGGAGAAATCACTCCACGTACATTTTCTTCCAAAAAGCTGCTACAGCTTCCGAGAAAAAATATGATTAATACTAAATATATTTTTTTCATGTCTGTTTTCTTTAAAAGTTAGCTTTAAAACCAAGGGTGAAAGTTTTCGCATTTGGATACTGCGTTCTAATTATTCCACGAACAGTAGAATTAGTACCAAAACGAGTAGCCTCAGGATCGTATCCTCTAAATTTAGAAAGCAAAAACACATTACTTCCAACACCATAAACAGATAGGCTTCTGATCACCTTGCTATTAATAGGCAATAAGTATTCCAATTTCAAAGTTTTAAGTCGTAGATGAGAACCGTCTTCCAACATGGCTGAGTTTGACACAACATCCGAAAGACTCGCAATACCACCAGCTTTTGGGATATTAGAAGTTGGGTTTTCTGGTGACCATCTATTTCGTTGTTCCGCATAAACGTTTACTTCACTTAGACCGAAAAAGCCTTGTTGATTATACTCATTGTAAATATCGTTACCCAACGTACCTTGAAGAAACACGTCTAAAGTAAAGTTCTTGTAACGTAAAGAGTTGTTTAACCCACCAAATATCTTTGGTTCAGGATTTCCCATTTCAATATGGTCGTCGTTATTGATCTTGCCATCGCCGTTTTCGTCTTTAAATCGTGGACCACCCACAACCTGACGAATTCCTAAGTTTCCATCAGCAGTAATTTCTTCCTGTGACTTATATGTTCCTAAATACTGAACCCCTGTAAATACACCCACTGGACGGCCTGTGATCAATTTAGCACCAGGACCACCTTGTTCCAGACTGTAAATAATGATTTCATCCACACCAGCCAAGTCCAAAATTTTGGAACGGTTACCGGATAAAGTTAAGGTTGATTTCCATCCAAAGTCTTTATTATCAACATTGATACTATTTAACATAAACTCCAAACCCTGGTTACGAATAGAACCTACGTTTTCTAATTTTGTATCAAAACCAGTTACTTTTGGAAGTTGGCGTGCTAACAACAAATCTTTTGTTTTCTTGTAGTAGTAGTCAATTTCACCCGTAATTCGGTTATTCAAAAATCCAAACTCCAAACCAATATCTAGCTGATCGGTAGTTTCCCATTTCAGCTCAGGGTTAGCCGGACGACCACGTTGAATACCGATAGTTTGAGTATCATTGAACACCAAAATATTATTATTCAAAACCGCTAGTGTACTGTATGGACTTATCGATTCCTTACCTGAACTACCATAGCTGGACCTTAATTTTAAATTAGAAAACAATCTTTGGCTTTTCATAAAATCCTCATCGATAATTCTCCACGCAAATGCTACTGACGGGAAGAATGCATAAGCATTGTTTGAACCTGAATAAACCGAAGCACCATCTACCCGAGCAACACCCGTGAAGATATATTTATTGTTTAAGGTATAATTCGCACGTGCCAACCATGATACTAATTGACGAGAGCCCGTCAAATCAGAGGAAATACGATAACTTAAAGGATCTCCTAAACTAAGGTTATCATAACTAATGGCATTGATTGAAAGCCCTTGAGTTTGTGCATAAAAGCTTTCCTTAGAACCCTTTTGCCAAGTAAAACCACCCAATAGAGTTAACCTATTGTTTTCATTAAAATCCTTGTTATAAGTAATCGTGTTTTCCTGCAAGATATCCACTTCAAAGCTATTGTTGATTTTTGCAAATCCACCTTGTTGTGCTGCGGCTCTTTCAGGCAAATTACCAGGATCAAATTGATTAGTTTTCCCCCAGTTAATTTTTGGTCCGATAGTCGACCGAATGGTTATATTTTTCCATGGATTGTACTCAACATAAGCGGTAGTAAGTAAGTTGGTACCATAGGTAAAATCAGTTCTCAAACCAATATCAGCCAATGGGTTACGTAATGCTCCACCTTGTACAATATTCTGGTCCCAATAGGTTACACCATCTGGATAGTACGATGGATAAGCGGTAAGTGCCAAACGCATCGCCCACAAATCTACCTTATCATTATCTGACTTTGTAAATGAACCATTAAAACGAACACCTGCCTTTAATTTGGGATTCAACTTAAAGTCAAGATTAGCTCTCAAATTATAACGCTCTAATCCAGTACCTTTAATGATACCTTCTTGGTTAAAGTAGTTAGCAGATACATAATAATTCAAATCTTTGCTATTTCCTCCAACAGAAAAGTCCATATTAGTAATGGCTCCATTTTGAGTCACTAAGTCTTGCCAGTCAGTATTAGCTACTTCACTTTTATCAGCAAAGGGATCCGCACTGCTAGAATTTGCTGCAAATTCGGTACCATAATCAGCACGTTCAAACCCATTCAAATATTCAATTTTTCGGGCGATTGATTGTACACCGCGGTACATATTCACCGAAATGTTTGGTTTACCACCTTTAAAAGAATCTCCTCCTTTGGTAGTAACCATTATAACACCATTGGCACCACGAGTACCATAAATAGATATTGCGGTGGCATCTTTCAATACCTCAATAGATTCAATATCGTTTGTGTTAATGTTGTTTAGATTGAAATCCGTACCAACAATAAATCCGTCGATCACATAAAGTGGTTCGTTGTCCGCATTAATAGAGTTACCCCCTCTAATTCTGATGCTAGCACGAGCACCCGGCGATCCGTTGGCCGAAGTTACCAAAACTCCTGACGCACGACCTTGCAAAACCTGGTCCAAACGAGAAGACGGCATGTCTTGCAATTGTTTTGAATCAACCGTTCCAACAGCACCAGTCAAATCGCTTTTACGAGTTACACCATAACCCACCACCACTAGCTCTTCCAGGTTTTTGTTGTCCTCTTCTAAAGTAATATTGAGTACGGATTGGTTAGCAACTGTTACCGTCTGACTGATATAGCCAATATAGGAAAACACCAATTCGGCTGTAGCAGGAGCTTGAATACTAAAATTACCTTCCACGTCGGTAATAGTTCCAGTGGTAGTTCCTTTGATCGCCACAGAAACACCAATAAGCGCTTCTTTATTTTTTTGATCAATAACCTTACCACTAATATTCGACTGGGACATGGCCCGAGTACAAATGAGCGATATAATGAGTAATACCAAAGTATTTACACGTATCAGTTTCATCATATTGATATTTTTTAATGAATTAATGATACAAATTTCATTCTTTAATATTTCAATAGCGTCTCAAAGTAGGGGTCAAAATGATTCAAATAGCGTCATACGGCTCAAAAAGAGGTTTTTAAAACAAATTTTGGACAGGAATATAATTTTCTATCGGACGATAAACGGGACTCATTCATATAGGTAGACTTGGTTAATAATGCAAACCGTTCCCGAGAATTCTTTGTTAAAGTCTCCCCAAAATAAGGTTCAAGCTAACTATCAGTAGCCATCATGTTATATAATAGCTCCCTTGTAAATATTGACTATTAAGGTCTATTCCTCGTTTTTGATATTATTCAAATATTCTGTGGGCGTTACGCCGAATTCCTTCTGGAAGATTCGTGTAAAATATTTCGGATTCTTAAAACCGGTTTGGTGCGCTACCTCCGATATATAGAGGTTGGTGTTTTTCAATAACTGGGTCGCTTTTTTTAAGCGATAGGTACGGATAAAGTCGGAAGGAGACTCCCCTATCAATTGCTCCATTTTACGATAAAACGTCGCGCGGCTCATACTACATTCTTCCGCCAAAAACTCTACACTTAATTTCTCATCCGTAACATGTTCTTCTATCAGCCCTATT
>CAXBLH010000379.1:0-5813 GCA_963976315.1 uncultured Dyadobacter sp. | reverse complement strand
AATTTTTTTTGCCCATATTAAGAAAATCAAGTATATAGCTATCTTTGAATATGGTAAGTGATTTTGGATGTATTTCTCTCACCACTGGTGAGAGTTTAATTTTGTCACTTATAGTTCGCTCAAACAGGCTGGTGGATATTTGACGATCAGGTTCAATAACACTATATTTTTCCTGATTGTCAATCTTCAGATAAAAAATTGCTCCTCATCTGTTTGTCGTTCCTTTTCGAACCCTTTTCAACCTCAATAACAATCCATCAAAATCTGTCCATGCGATTGATAAAAACTAACGGGATTACACAGGTGTGTTTGGCAGATCGTATCTAGTAATTCAACCACATTGTTTTGCATAGCAAGGGAGCCACAAAGCATAATGACACCACCATTTTGGAGTACATCAACCACTAACGCATTATCTTTTTCAATCAATTCTTTTACATATTGCTTTTCGCCTTCACGGGATAAGGCAACTTTGGCCGCCTTTAATTTATTTTGAGCAAGACCTTGGTCAATAGCTTCCTTATATAAATTATAGGATGTATTATTCCTAAATCCGCAATATAAATGACAGGTATTTTCAGGCGGCATTGCTTCGATCATGCCTAGAAAAGGTGCAATACCGGTTCCGTTAGAAATCAACATAACATTACTTGCCAATGGAGGTAAATGAAAATGTTCGTTAGAGATAATTTTGGCTTCAGTAGTCTTCCCAGGTTCTAGCTGGTATAAAAAACTGGAGCCTAGCCCTTGTGGATGCAGCTTTACACTCAATTGTATATCTTTTCCTATTTTTCCGATTGAATAAAGTCGTTCACGGTGATCATTGGCTGGATATATCGCCAGCAAATCGCCCGATTGGAATTGTATAGTTCCATTGGGACGCAGCCGTATTAAAAAAGAATCCAGCTCTGTATTAATGGCCGTTTTGCTAATCACCGTTAAGGTTTCGGTAGGTTCTGAACGAGTACCCACCAATTCAGAAGATAACGTTAATGGTAAGCCAATTTTTTGTGCCCAAGCCTGAGCCCAATCGTTAAATTCAGCGGGCGACTTATCATTCACAGTATGTATTTCCACGAGAGGTGTTGCCCATGTTTGACGAGCCAAAAGGTTATCAATCTCAAATGCAAATTTACAGAAGTCGGGGTAGCCATGTGAACCAAATCCTACTACGGAGTACTGAATAGGCTGATTTTGAGGGTGCTTTTCAATTAATTTAGAAAATTGATTCGCATTCGTCGGCGGATTTCCTAGTCCATAAGTAGCCGAAATAACTACAATATTGGTGGCCTTTGGATAATTGGTATAGTTATTAAGTTCTGTAAGATGAACCCGTTTGCCAGCTTCCAATAATTGGTTCAGAATAGCATTTGCAAAACCAAACGTACTTCCATTTTCTGATCCTACTAGTATGATGTACTCACTTTCCGAAGCCTTGTATTTATTTTTGGTTCGGTTGGCTCTACGTTTGATGGTTATCGCAAACCCGGAATAGATAAAGAATAGAATGTTTCCAGTGGCTATTGCAAGCAGAATTGCCCAGATCGCACTCGTTTTACCCGTATGCAAATTAACACTCAGGTTGGTCAGTAACACCGTAACAGGGTATTTCGCCTCGGCGAGTACTTCCCCCGTAATTTGATTCAAAATTACTTCACGGTCTTTTAGTTTGAGTTTATAGTAATCCTCTGGGAATTCTGAAAATGGAAATTCAATACTTTGTACTTCAGATAGTTTGGTAGTAGTGAAAAAATCAAAATCTGCGGCACTGATTTCAGGCTCTTCTTTGATGTTATCAAAGTCTACTTCTAATTGTGTTATGGGTGTTTCAATAATCTCAAACCGTGCCAAAGACAAATAGGTGCCTGTTAGAGCAATTATGAAAATGGGTATTAGTGAAAAACGACCTAACACCACATGATAATATTGTGCGAAATTATCCCGGACAATTTTTGTGAAAAAATGTTTCAATCCACGTTGTCGCTGTACAATCAGAATGGTGCCCGAAACAGTGATCAACATCAATAGAAATGCGGTAAGACCGATAAAAAAACGTCCGGCTTCGTGTATGAATAGGGAACGGTGCAGTGCGGTTACCCATTCGAAAAAGGCACTTTGGTTACTTGGTTCACCAAGAATTTTTCTTGAAATCGGATTGATAAAAGCATGGTATTCCGTTCCAGACTTATCAATGCCTTTTATTTTTACGAACTGATTTGCATCGACGGTTAGCTCACTAATTCCTGGATATTGCTTCCTGATTGGTGGTATGGATTCCGCTAGTGTAATTTGTTCAAAATTATCGGTACCATAGGGTTTAAGCTTTTCGGAAATAGGTTCGAAAGCCAAAATAATGCCCGTCACCGAGGCCAGTGTCAATAAAAGAAAAGAAGATATAGCCAGCGCAAGGTGGCTATATCTCCAGATTGAAATAGTCATTGAAAATTCAGATCATTAATTTTGACTAAACCTGACATAACGGATAAATCCGGTTCCGTCATTTTTGGCAGAGAGTGATTCTGACGTTAAAGGGATTTCAAGGTCTTTTATGTAATATTCCTTGTCTTCCACCGCAGTTTCGAATCGAAGCTTATAGCCTGCATTGATTTTGGAAGTTTCTATTTCAATGACATTCACGCTACGATCACCGCCGGTTACTGATGCACCAGTTATGGCACTGAGGTTAGCAGGTTTTTTGGTGTTGAACTTGTGCCATTCTTTAACAGTATTATACCACTTTTTGTTGGGCCCCAATACGTATAATGTTTTGGCATAAGCACCTTTACTATCTACCAATGATATAACTATATAAGCACCCTCGCCCATATAATTGGTCATCTGAATCATACATTTATACTTGCTAGTCGCATTTTGAGCAGATACAGGAACTGGTTTCGCCAGCAGCAATAGTAGTAATAGGAGTGGGGCTTTTAATAAATTATGCATGAATATTATTTCAGAAAATTAACGTTAATGTTGTTTTTAGTAAGTGATTCGTTTTCACTGGCAAGATCATATACTGTTTCATCAAAGTTGGTAACGATCTCTTTTTTTGCTCCTAAGGAAAGTAAGTACTTAAGCAGGATATCATCTTTTGAAATCATCGCAGCTTTATGAAGTGCTGTTAAACCTTCTTTGCTTTTCGTATTCACATCAATTTTAAGCGGTTCTAGTTTTTTCACCAAATCCATGTCGTCTTTAGAAATTGCCAAATGATACAAAGTATTACCATTCGTTTGTGGCTTCGAGAGGTTTAGACCTTTGTCCTTAAGTAATTTTAATTTTGCGTCAAAATCAGCAGCATTTCTGGCGTTGTAAGATTGAACCAGATAAAAACCTAAGTTGTCACCGTTGCCGTCCGTTGTGTTTAAATCCGCCCCTTTGTCAAGTAATAAACTAACTACCTCACTAGAATTACCGTTTACTGCTAGTGCCAACGCAGTAGCACCCTGGCTATTTTTGTGGTTGATATTTTTGATTCCTGGCAACAAAATATTAAAAGCAGAAAGGTCGCGATTAGAAGCAGCTGCGTTCATAAATGGGGTATTTCCTTCCTCGTCGGCTTGATTAGGATCAATTCCTTTTGCAAGAAAATGATTGATAATTTCGTCTTGCTTAGGTTTACGTGCAAGGATATGGAGAACGTTCTCTCCGCTGGTATTTTGCGCTTTTGGATTGAGTTTTAAACTTTCCAAGTAGGTGTAAACTTCAATAGGGTTAGAGCCACGTCTGGTTCCTTGGGCTGCCATTAGAAAAGCATTGTCTTGTGCTGGCACTCCTTTACCCAATAAGGTTTTTAACATGTCAATATTACCTGCTCTTGCCGCATAGCTAAACGCATTGTTTCCTTCCTTATCCTTACTCTTTATATCCAAGCCTTTGGAAACAAAATAGTTAGTTAAAGTTAAATTCTTGTCATTCGATATTGCTAAAAGCAAGGCGTTAGCACCATCCTGATTTACATCTTTTTGTAAATTGGCTCCATTGGCCAAGCAAATATCATAAATCTTGGTGTTTTCCTGACCACCACCGGCAGCAAAATTGAGCACGGTTGAACCATGACTGTCCACGATATCCGCTTTTGCTCCTTTGGAAACCAGGAATTCCACAATTTCCACATTGCCACGGTTGGCAGCCCAATGGAGGTATGTCCGTGCGTCATGCGTTATTTTGGTAACGCTATTGCCAGGTTGATTCACAAGGTATTTGATGGTTTCGTTTGGCGCACCAGAATTGATGGCCAGTACCACAGGGTCGAAACTTGCACCGTTGAATTGAGCAGGATCACTTCCTTTTTCAATTTCGGCTTTGACTGCATTTACATCCGGTGCATTTTTCCAAAACGACTGTTCTAAAAGTGTATTTTTCTGAGCCAAAGTACTCAGTGAAATTAAAGTGGAAACGACAAAAATTAATTTTTTCATGCAAGCTTAATTAGTAGTACGCAGGTATTTGTTGGTGTTTCTTTTGATGGAATATACTATCGGACAAATATAATGAGAATTAGTCTAAATAAGCATTAATTATTTTTAATTATTCCAATCTCACTTTCAAAAAAGCGTTTAAATTGAAATAATAAAGGTTACTGCGTCCGTCGGGACGGTTAAATGTATTGCCACCTATATCACAAGCATTATTGGCATTTTGGATGATATTCAACAAATAAAAATGGAGCGAAAATACCTGTTCGCTCCATTTTTACTTGAAATGATCCTTAGTTTGAACTTCCAGCTTTGGCAGGTTTGGACAAAGTGGTATCATTTTTGACATACTTATCAAGCCAGCTATTCATTTCGTACAACATATCCAATAAAGATTCCTGTGCATCGTAATGGTGACTTTCGTAAGGGAAGAAAACCAGTTTGGTAGTAGCTCCCATACCTTTTAAAGCATTATAGTATCGTTCCGACTGGATAGGGTAGGTTCCTGTATTGTTATCCGCTTCTCCATGAATCAGTAATAGAGGCGTTTTCATTTTATCCGCATTCATGAAAGGCGACATGGTATTATATACATCTGGAGCTTGCCAGTAGGTACGTTGCTCATTTTGGAATCCAAAAGGCGTGAGTGTTCGGTTATAAGCGCCAGATCTTGCAATACCTGCTTTGAATAAAGTACTGTGTGACAATAAATTGGCGGTCATGAATGCGCCATAGGAATGCCCTCCAACACCTACTTTGGTGGAATCGACTACGCCAAGACGTACTCCTTCGTCAATGGCGGCCCTGGCGCTTGCGACTAATTGCTGCACATAGGTATCATTGGGCTCCTCTTTTCCTTCACCAATAATGGGTATGGATGCATTTTCTAAAACAGCATAACCCCTGGTAACGAATGCCGCGCCTGTCCAATAGCTTATACGGTTAAAGGTATAGGGAGAGCCACTTACTTGTCCAGCCGCAGCCGCGCTTTTGAATTCCGCCGGATATGCCCATAAAAAGGTGGGTAGTGGACCGTCTTCTTTTTTATAACCCGGAGGGAGCAATAGTGTGGCTGTTAGATCAACACCATCGGCTCTTTTATATCGCAGCTGCTGTTTTTGAATTCCTTTCCACTGTGGGTAAGGATGGGGGAAGAAAGTGATCTGCGTAAGAGGGCTACCAGTTGATTTTTTTCTTTTTTGATCAACGGGTTTCAAATTTCTAATATAGTAATTGGGTGACTCTTCTTGTGACTCACGACTTGTTAACAGTGTTCCGCTATTGGCATCCAGAATTGAAACTGGTCGCTCGAAATAGGGGGCTTCTGAACGCCAAAGACGTTTCGTTTTGAGACTATTCAGGTTCAAAAGATCCACACATGGGCGATCTCCT
>CAXBLH010000378.1:0-5815 GCA_963976315.1 uncultured Dyadobacter sp. | reverse complement strand
CATTTTCATTTGGAAAGTTATCCCAGCGGGATAAAACGTTTATAGAAAAACAAATAGCAGTTAACGCATCCCGATGCCGTAGGTATCGAACCGTCCGTTTGTTTTTTAATATAATTAATTAACCTTATTACGAGTCGTTAAATATTGCTATTGGCTTTCCAGTTCTACTTGAACATGATTTTCGAGCAGATAACTAATTTAATTATTTTTATTATATCCCTCATAAAAAACCAGTCGTGATATGGTTAAATAATATGAATATTTTGCCTCTTGGAGGCCCAGTGACTGATAAAATCGATACTGCCAAAGGGGCGGAGCGATAAGCTCTTGGGGTGGTGGAGTTACTCAGTAATATAAATTTAAATTGGGGATATGCCTTAAAGTTGGATTCTCACTAATTCTATGCTCGTCTCATCCGTATGTTCCCCAGCATAATAGTACGCCATTATTTCGGTATCACTGAGTTTTAATAATCCGGGATGTCCTACGGAAAAAGCTGCCATTTCATCCCAGGCGTCGTTCATACTTATTTGTCGACTATCCTGGCAATTAAGGCTTTCTTTTTCATACACCACAAGCGTTTCGCCAAAAGTTCGTCCACGGTCCGTTGTAATCCTTACAGTTATCACTGGTGAAGTAGTGCGATCTATACTAATTGTGGCCAATCTTCCATCGCCAATATCGACCGATGGACCTGGTTGGCCGTAAATACCCGTGTCCCAGAGCGCACCCCACGACTTTCCGCCGTCCTTGCTTTCCCTGCCATGGATATTGATATACTCTTCCTTTTTTCCATCTAATGTCCAGAAAAAATCCACCACTGTATGCCCATCAGAAAGGATCGTCGGACGCTGGTCCCAATAATACATATTAGGGACTTCGGTCACCATGACTGCTCCTGACCAGCTTTTACCTTCATCTTCTGAAAAAACCAAAGCAGAACGATGGACCCAGGCAGATTGATCATTTTCGCTTTTATTTATCTCTAACTGGCAGGCGATCACGCCATTACCAAGCTGGAATGGAGCGCCTGTTAACGGTACAGGATCGGTTATGCCGGGAATATCCATCAATCTGGGGGCGGACCATGACAATCCGTCGTCTTCAGAAATAGCAACGAATATCCGAGTGTCTTTTAGACTCTCATTTTCTGGATTATAGTAAGGAAGGGACATATCCGACGCATCCATCCAATTCACTACTAACATTACCCGGCAGCCTCCCAATGGCATAAAATACAGGATCCGGCTAAGACCGGGAACACCTTTTATATCCGGTAATTTTACGGGCTCAAAAGGGGAAGCCCAGGTTGCCCCCTCATCATCTGACCAGGTCATAACCGCATGCTGAAATGCACAGTCACCCTTTATTTCAGCAGCCTTAAAAGCAGCAAGCCATCTCCCTGAGGGTAATTTTACAATATTTGGAAAGGTATTGCTTCTGAAGTTTTTGTCTTCAGTAGGTTTAGCAATTTTACCTCGTTTCAGAATTTTCATATTTCATCAACTTATTTTGCTGATCCTTGTTTAATTAGACAGCAATCCTGTACTTATCAGAATTGCTGGCAATTGAAATGTTTTACTGAGTTCTACATCACTACTTAGGACGCTTCCTGCATAATACTCTTGGCCGTAGCATAAATCGAAGGAAGAAAACAGCTCCAGTCTCTTTTAATTTTTTTGATTCAATATCCATTGTTTCTCAAATTATGCATATTGCACAAATTCACATTAACTCTCTTTAGGTCTGATAGCGAGTTCGATACAGACAATATTCAGTACCGACTTGCCACCGTTTTCCAGTACGATCTCATTCCAACCTTCCCTCACCAGCGATACTGGAAACCTAAAATCATAAGCCCTATTTTCCGGGACGTGCTTCGTATAAGAACCGAGCGGAAATAGCAGTTTATCTGTTTTTACTTTAGTCACATTTGGCCAGCAACCATTGAAAGAAACGGGTAAATGTGTCACCTGATCATCGGCTTTCAATACGATCTGCACCACCAGTTCCAGATTTGTGTCCGTCGGCTCTGCGCACATGGGAATTTTAAATGGATGCTGTGATACCGGCTCCATCACCACTGGCAACTGCGGGGGAAGTTCGAAAGGAATTAGGTTAAAAGACTTTCCGCCGATGGCAAAAGAGTAATGCTTAGGTTTTCCGCGCAAATATTTCAAATCGTATATCTTGCGTAGTGAAGCATAATCGGTGACAACACCAGGGATTCTTGCCTGATCGGTACAAAAGAAATTAAACCACTCAATTCCCTGCGCACCCAAAGCAAGCTTTCCAGCTGCATTGGCATGTAGCATTTCTATGCTTGCAGAGATATATCGGAGCCTTTGGGTTGTGTTTCGTTCGGGATCAAGTGTTACAAGTGCATTTGCTCCATCTTCAATTACACCATAAACCGTAACTTTTGAGCCAAGTAATTCTTTGAGCTTATCGTGCTGCATGTCCCAAGTGGTGCACCAGAAGCCCGATGGACAAATAAAGTCCAGTGTTCCTTCCTGACAGAGCGTAACGACATCCAGTCCGATACTTTTTAGAATAGCTAGCCTTCCGGGAATTCGCATACCGAAGGGATATGGCCGTCCAGTTTTTTTGGCTTTTGCCTGCGTAAGCTTCCTTATTTCCCTAATCCAGTTGCTTATGGTTTCCACCGTTTCGGCAGAAGCATTCGGTTCACAGCAAAGCGGTTGCCGCCACCAGTCCAATTCAAGACCTTCAAAGTCGTAATCTTCTACCACTTCACGGATCTGCTGGAACATAATATCCCGCACTTCCGGCTTTTCATAATTAAGCCCTTCCCGGTAGGAAGGATTATGAGGTCCGTAAGCGCTGTTTTTCAGGCGCATCTCTTTTTGTTTCAAAAGTGGCAGATTGAAAAAACTCCCCTCAAAATTATTGCTGCCGTGCAAATCATTCATCCTGATGCTCACCCAGGGAGAAATTTTACGTCTACGGCAGGCTTTGGAAGTTTCAGATAACCAGTCCACACCCGCATCGAGTAGGTCTTGGTACCGATCCATGAAAGCTGAAAATGTATCAAGAAATTCTTCAACGGCTTCGGGCTCAGTGATACCCTGACAAATGGCATGTCCTCTAAAAAAATCCCTATCACCTCGTTTATAGCCATCCAATATGCTAGGTATCGTTTTACTAGGATACCAGGCTCTGGATGCATTGGCATTGATTATAAAGGTGTCGATATCATTATCAGCAAGCTCATCCACAAAACGATGGATGGCCTTTGCAGCAAACGGTCCGCCCTGCAACGTTTCATTGGCGTTCAGCTTTCCAGTCCGTGGATTTTTGACGATTTCGAATTTGTAATCTTCTGGCTGCCATTTTTCAGGATTATAGAAAAACACACATGTATCTCCGTTGAAGAGGTTTTTATGTTTTTTGGTGAGATCCTCCTTTTTTTGATGCGAAATTATTGACTCCGGGACAGGATGATCGGCGAAAATTCCGGGGATTATTGGAACGGCACCAACGGCCGCTATAGTGTTTTTGAAAAAATTCCTGCGGCCATTTTCCGAATCTTGCATAAATATCAAATTAATTTAATTCTAGCTTTTCCAAAGTGAAATAGAATTGATTGTGGAATGGCTTGATCATTAAAATCTAACTTTTAATGATCAAGCCATTCCGCTTTCGTTGCTCAAATATTATACATCATTAAGACCAGCCTTATCTCTTTTACTTTCTGGGCCAATCAAATTACTCATAAAATTTTCAAGTTGGCAATAGCGTTTAAAATGCCTCATATCCCACAGTTATTTATATCCTGGATTCTGCTTCACCTTGGGCTCCAGACTCAAGACAGTGTTCGCAATGGGGAATAACAGTAGGTCATTCTGTCCTTTTTTACTTTTCATATTAGGAACAATATCAAATACTTTGTCAAACCGTACCAGGTCCCACCATCTTTTTCCTTCATATACCAGTTCAAAAAGTCTTTCTTTCAGTATGGCTTCGTCATTGAACTCTTTTGTACCCTTTACAAAAACATGCTTATCATACGCCGTTTTGTAGGCTCTTGCCCGCACCTTGTTGATTTCCTCGGTAGGGTCCTGACCAAGTGCATTTTTTGCTTCTGCCTTCATAAGCACTACGTCCGCATAACGGTACAGGACTATGTCGCTTAGAAATAATCTTGTTCCACCCGTCAACAAGCCACGTCCTTTCATGGACAAAGAAGTATAGAATGTCGGTTTTCCCGCTGCATCATAAGTAAAAATTTCATAAAAAGACCCTTTCTTTCTGGTGTCATCCTCGGTAAACTGTTTGCGTACCAGCTCCGTAAGTACCAGTAATCCCTGCCCCCCACCAACTGGTTGGATCAGTGCTTTGGTGGCGGCATCGATGTTTGAAGGAACTGCACTATCAATAATCCAGTGCAGCCAGAATATGTTGTTCGACGCACCGTCTAGATCCTGGTACCGAATCGTCATAATCGTCTCTTTGTTACCTTTATTGGCATATTCAAACAGATCAGAAAAATTGGGTAGTAGAGAAACATCTGCCTTTTCTACTTCGGCAATTGCATTGAGTGCAGTAGTGAAATCAGCCTGACCGCCGTTAAGTTTTTTGCCCGTCCAAAGAAAAACATCGGCTTTCAATGTGTTGGCCGCAGCCTTAGACCACTTGGATCTGCCTGCAATGAAACTGTTGTCAGAAAAAAGTGAAAGTGCCTTTTCAATATCACTTTTAATCAAAGTAAAAACTTCCGTTTGAGGTGCCCGTTCTTTAATGGTTATTTCGGCATTGGAACTTTCAGTCGGTTCGGTTCGGATGATCAGGTCACCCCAGGTTTTGGTCATTACAAAATAGGTATAGGCCCGCATGGCGTAAGCCTGTGCCAAAAAGCTATTTTTGGCAGCTTCGGTTTTGAAGGTAATAGCCGGTGTATACTTGATGATCAGGTTTGCAGAATTAACCACCGCATAAAACGCACTCCAGTCCGGATGATGAGGCTGGTCGCCACTCAATTCGTTCAAATTGAGGTCATTCCGTCCGCTGCCATACACACCTCCTTCGAAAACTTCGCTGCGCTGCTCACCTACGGTGTATATGGCGCCCGAAATGTTTCTTAAGTTTACATACATCCCGTTCAAAGCACCTTCAGCATCATTCTGGGTTTTCCAGAAAGAGGTGGTAGTGATAACGCTCGTGGGTGATACGTCCAGTACATCACAGGAAAAACTGCCCAGACACACCAATAATATAAGCGATACTATTCTAAATTTTTTCATAATTTGGTTTTTTATCAGAATGAAAGATTGACCCCGAAAATGATATTTTTAGGCATGGCATAACGACCGTCGTCCCGACCTCCTTCTTCAGGATTCAAACCCAGGTATTTGGTAAAATAATGGATGTTATTGGCCGTCAAATTAAACCGTAAACTAGCTATTTTTAATTTGTTCAAAATGTTTGAAGGAACACTGTAGCTTAGCGTCACCTCACGAATAGCAAGGAAATCCCCTGATTCCATGTACTGCGAATTTCCAGAATCGACCACGCCATCGAAGAGGTTACGTTGCACCCTTTCTCCGCCCCAGTATGATCTTGGCATATCCGTTACGTCTCCCTGCTTTTTCCAGGAACGATCCACCATTCTTTGTGTCAGGTTGCCGTCTGAATAAAGATTTCCGTCCAGAAAAATCCGGCCCCAGTTGAATATTGTATGGCCAGTTGTGTAGTCCATTCGAACATAAAGCCCAAGTCCTTTGTAATTCAGCGTGTTAGAGATACCGCCGGTCCATAACGGATAGGCATTTCCCATATATCTTTTATCCCTTGA
>CAXBLH010000377.1:0-5831 GCA_963976315.1 uncultured Dyadobacter sp. | reverse complement strand
ATGTTCCATGGTACCTCTTTGAATATACCTTACGGCACGGTTCAAATGTCCCGTCATACTATCCCATTCATTGGGGACGGTAAAAAGAACCAGTATGAGATTGGTTACTGCAATGATGGCAAATGTTGCAAATAGTAGGCCGAAGATAAATTGCAGGTAAGGCGTGAGTTCTGAAAACCAAAGCCTAAAGGTGGCCAGTCTATTCTGAAATATACTTCGGATATTAACGGAATCTCTATTAGGTTTTAACTTTTTCCAGAGCAATGCATGTAACCCAAGTATTAAAAAACTAAGAGCTATCCAACTGAAAGTGTTGGCGGTTTGATCAAAGGCAGAAAGAATAAAACCCGTGGGCACTACGGTTCCTGTGAATAAGACAAAAGAAGTAATAACCCATTCACTGAGTGAAGGACTTGTAATTAAAGTAGAGACTTTGCCAATGCAAAATAAAAATACAATAAATGATATCCAGAGAATTAATTCCATAAGACTATTGCAATAGATATTCGTTAATAATATTACATATCTTTTCTATGTCGGATTTTGTAAGTCCTACATAAAGTGGAAGACAGATAACACGAAGTGCGATATCTTCAGAAATGGGACAACTGAATGCCCTAGGCATAAAGTCCAACGTATTCAAGGAGGGATAAAAATAACGCCTTGGTATTATGTCGTGAGCCTTTAGGATAGTCAAAGCACCTTTTAATATTTCTTCGGATTCAAATACGATTGGATAATAGGCATAGTTATACTCCACGTCTGGTAGGAGAGATGGTTTGAACAATTTATCCCATTTCAGCAGGTTGTCATACCAGCTGAATACCTCTTTGCGCGCTTCAATAATGCTGGCAACATGCGGTAAGTTGCATAATCCCATAGCTGCGTGGAATTCAGAGTTTTTACCATTTATCCCAGCAAAAAGATAGGTTTCATCCCCTTGGTGTCCAAAGGCACGTAGCAAATGCAGTTTTTCATGTAGTTCCGGTAAGTTTGATATGAGCGCACCTCCTTCGATAGTATGAAATACTTTGGTAGCATGGAAACTACACGTACTTAGGTCCCCATATCCTAAAAGCGATTTTCCTTTATATTTCACTCCAAAAGCATGGGCAGCGTCATAAATCACTTTTAGATTATGCTTTCGAGCTATATTTTCAATCAATTCCACCTCACACGGATTTCCGTATACATGGGTTGCCAGGATAGCTGAGGTGTTAGGTGTTATTGCCTGTTCTATTAAATGGGCATCAATATTAAATGTGTTTTTATCAATGTCTACAAATACTGGGATACAATTTTCCCAGACAATTGCGTTAGAAGTGGCGCAATATGAAAAGGGAGTAGTGATAATTTCACCCTTTAGTGCTAATGCCTTGATAGCAATTTGCAAAACGATAGTTCCATTCGTACAGAAGTAAAGACGCTCCACACCAAGGTACTCCTTAAGTTGGGACTCTAGTTCTTGCAATAAAGGGCCATTATTGGTAAGGTATCCTCTATCCCAGATCTGGTTTACATATTCTAAGTATTGTTCCCGATCTGGTAAAAAAGTTTTAGTGACATTAATCATTCACTAGGTGTTCAGATTGACGAATGGAAAAATTGAGTTGGGGACGAATGTATCCTGGCCATTTACCATACCAAGTTACGTTTTCACGGTAATCTTCAATATCGAATACCAGAGCTTCTTCCATATTATAAAGTACAGTGCTTGTATCTTTCACGATCATCATTGAAACAACATAGGATCCATCGTTTAAAAAGTTGCCAGGCAGCCTACAAACTCCTTTAACAAGGCCTTTTCCAAAAGTTTCGGAGGCGGTACCCACATTGAATATACATTCACCTGTGAAGGTATACAGATGCAAACTTAAATTCAGGTTCGCTCCTTCGACCATGTTCCAGAATTCGAATTCGAAATCAATAGGGGTTCGAACGTCTATATGGCTAAGGTTATCCTGATACTCGGGTGTAACTTTAAAGCGCTTTATTCGAACTTGGTCATTTCCTGGAGCATCATTAATTGATTCCCAATATTTATCTAGCGATTTATGCGAGACTTTACTCAGATAGTTGGTGACAATATGGGTTGTATCTCCTTGGTCTATCAACAAACCTTTTTCGAAATAAAAAGACTTATTACACAGTGCCTGGATGGCAGTGAGGTTATGACTCACAAAAAGTAAGGTTCTTCCACTTTCGGAAACATCGCGCATTTTGCCAAGACACTTCTTCTGGAATTCGGTATCACCCACTGCCAGAACTTCATCCACAATTAATATTTCTGGATTTAAGTGGGCTGCAATGGCGAATCCGAGCCGTACATACATCCCTGATGAGTAGCGTTTTACGGGGGTATCCAAAAACTTTTCAACTCCAGCAAAATCTACAATTGCATCGAATGATTGTCTGATTTCATTTTTGGACATTCCCAAAATGGCACCGTTCAGAAAAATATTTTCACGTCCTGTGAGTTCAGGATGAAATCCCGTGCCTACCTCCAAAAGACTGGCTATTCGGCCAGAAATGTCAATGGTACCGGTAGTAGGTTCAGTTATTCTGCTAAGTATTTTAAGCAAAGTAGACTTGCCAGCACCGTTGTGGCCTACTATACCAATTCTATCACCTTGATCAATAGAAAAACTAACATCCTTTAAAGCCCAGAATTCTTCCTTTTCTGCAAAATTATCTGCTTTGGACGAAAACCACTTATCTAGCTTCTCGGAAACTATATCCTTCAGGTTTGATGAACCACTTTTACGTTGGTGATCAATTATATATTTTTTACTGATATTTTCAGCTACGATTACAGACATGCGCAAAAATAAGTATTTCAGATATGATCAACGAAACTATTTTCCTTTTTCCGGAAATAAATCAACGACAGTGTCAATACAACAATCGAGATAATTACTGTTGAATAGAGGCTGGATGGATTGAAATAAGCCTTGTCCCCTAATAAACACCATCTAAAACCGTCGATAATTCCTACTAACGGATTGAGGTTATAATATTTTTCAAACCAAGTTCCTTGAGCTTCTACACTGCTATAAGCAATGGGGCACGCGTACATGCCCACCTGAACCATGAACGGAATTAATTGTCCGATATCTCTAAATCGAACGTTTAGAACCGCAAAAAACAATCCAAAGCCCAATGACGTAATGAACGTTAAAATAACGAACAACGGCATGAAAATGATATTAACACTTAAAGGATGCTGGAAAAATGCAGATAAAAGCAAAAATATACCAAACGTTATTAAAAAGTCAACAAACCCAACGGCCACGGAGCTCAATGGCATCAGTAACCTAGGGAAATATACTTTTGAAACTAAATTCGAATTAATTAAAATGCTACTGCTTATTTGAGAAAATGTATTCGAAAAAAAGGTCCAAACCGTTAGTCCGCTTAATACCATAAGGGGATAGGGGATCCCAGGATCTCCTTTTAATTTGGCCAAGTAGCTAAAAACAAATACCATAACGGTCATGGTCATCAATGGCCGTAAGACACTCCATGCAACACCGAGTAGGGTTTGCTTGTATCGTACCGATATATCTCGTTTGGAAAGAATTAAAAGTAGTTGGCGGTTGAGCCATAAGTCTTTCCAATAATTCTTTTCAGAACCGCCTGCTTTTATAGTAATAGAGTGTTGCATAGTCTAGATCAATTCTTGGCTGTTTTCGGAACGCTTGAAAAAACTGTTTTAAAGTAGATGAATACAAAAGATAACAAAAAACCAATCAAAGCTCCAATCTTGGTCCTGCGGGAGTCTTCTTGTTTCATATCCAACGGTACTTTAATGTCTTCTATTTTTGTAAATAGAGGAGATTCCCTCACCAAAGAGACATTCATTTTTTCAACACTTCCTAATGCTTCGTAATATAGTTGTTGTAAAAAGCCCGATTTTCTTTCCGTACTGGTGGTTTGAAGTTTAGGCGCAGCAAAAATTAATTGTTGACTATTGTCCATTTGAACAGCCAATTTTTTTTCGGTTACACCAAGCACCGATGCTAAAGAATCAGCTCTTCTTTTTAAAAGATCCCTCGTTTTGCGTGTTTTTTGCGTCTGGTTCTCGGTGTACATTCCTTCTACGGTATCCAAAAGATTAGTGACCCATAACCCCGTTAATATTTCATCCTGCATCGTGGCCGAAATGGCAATGAAGGAAGATTTTCTATCCAACGTAGCTATCTCAGTAGAGTTGGCCGATTTTGTAACCAATTCATTAAGAATTACTCGTTCCTCCAATTTGAGTTTAGCGGGATCCCGTTCTGTAAACCGAAATTTATGAATGTCTGGACGGTCTTCCCATTCTTTTTCTATAATACCGCTTTTCTCGATAAAATAATTGGCAAGAATCTTCTTTTTGCCATTGACTTCTACTTCTTTCATTAAGTTTCGTTCAATTACCGGTCGGGATTTTACGAAATAAAAGAAGTTTTCACCAGTAAAAATGTTGGCATCAGGCGCGGATCCGAGTCCTAGTAAGCCGGCCACATCTCCTAAGCCGTTGTTTTGACCTCCACCGCCTAGGTTAAAGACTACTGTTGCCTCATAGCTTGGTGGAGTTTTTAGGAACTGATCAAGGGCAAATCCAATTCCTAGCCCTAGAATTGGAAATATTAACAGATATTTCCAGTTTTTGAACAAAGCATTTTTAATGTCATTCAATTTCTCGATAACATCTTGTGGCGTTAGTTGGTCGTCTGGTACTTGTTGAGTCGTTTGGGACATAATCGTTATTTAATAGTACGGAAGGCTAAAACTGTTACAACCAATGTCATGATAGATGAAAGTATTCCTGTTGTCGTCTGTATAGTCTGCTGTGGAGTAAGAGAAGGTGCTGATTTAACAGGTACAAATATCTCTGACCCTGGCTCTACCCGCGGATAAACGTTGAAAAACATAAATCTGCGTGTTCTGTCTATGTTGCCATTGGGATATTTGATATAAGAACTTTTTCTTAATGAGGCCACTGTGAAACCGCCTGATTGTGAAATATAATCTGTAAAGTTAAGACCTTTTCCGTATTTAACCGTCGTTGGATACAAAACAGAACCTGTCACCTGAACTGTTTCGAGTCTTTTAGGGATTCGGATTATATCTCCTTCTTGCACTACAAGATCTTCAAAAGAGCCAGGATTTTTAAGGATATTTTTTAGTTTAATACCGATGGACTCTTCCTTAACATTGGGTTGGTCACCTACAATAGTTCCTGTTTTAATACTTTTTTCATTGGCCAAATCCGACTCGAAATTGGTGGGTTCAAATAAGCTTTTGACTACTGTTCTTCTTAGTAAAGTTGCTCCTTCTGGATATGCCAGTTCGGTAAGTCCACCTGACCTATTAATAATGTCGCTTATTTTATCATTTTTATTAATGATACTGTACGGGCCAGTTACTAGCACTTCACCTTCCAAAAAGACGGTTTGTTGTTCTACATAATTGGGCGACTTTCTGACCACTATTTGATCAAATGGGTATAATACAAAATTAGTTTCTTTATTGTTTAATGTTAGATCACGATTCACATCAAATTTGAATATCTCCGCTATCTGCGCATTTGCCGCACCTGCAAGGCTGTTTCTTTTTCTCCGAACTACCTCCACTTCCGTTGAATAAGCAGATTCTTTTAACCCTCCTGCCAAAAGTAAGGCATCTTCCAAAGTCATATTAGAAGTATACGCAAACTTGCCTTCATTGTCGCCATAATTGACATTGTTCACTTCGCCTTCTACCGAAATAAAAGCTGCTTGTGCCATTTCAAACTTGGAGGGTACAATCACCTGATCTAGTCTTGTTAATATTAAGTCAGGAACGGA
>CAXBLH010000376.1:0-5839 GCA_963976315.1 uncultured Dyadobacter sp. | reverse complement strand
GTACCAACGCCAATTGGCAATTTGGAAGACATTACACTTCGTGCAATCAATATTCTCAAATCGGTGGATGTCGTCTTGGCAGAAGATACCCGCACTTCTGGTAATTTATTGAAACATTTAGGCATATCAAAACCGATGTTGAGCTACCATATTCATAATGAGCACCAATCGGTAAACCGTGTCATTGAACGTATTAAAAAGGGTGAAACAATGGCATTGGTATCCGACGCAGGTACCCCAGCAGTTTCGGATCCAGGATTTCTTTTGGTTCGGGAATGTATTAAACAAGAGGTAGTGATTGAATGTTTACCCGGCCCTACCGCCTTTGTACCCGCCTTGGTAAACTCTGGACTACCTTCTGACCGGTTTACTTTTGAAGGCTTTTTGCCCCATAAAAAAGGACGCCAAACCAGATTACAAAATTTGGTGGAAGAAGAACGTACCATGATTTTTTATGAATCTCCGCACCGTTTGGTAAAAGCTCTCACCCAATTTGCGGAATATTATGGAAGCGATAGACCCGTAAGTGTTTCTAGAGAACTCAGTAAGATATATGAAGAAAATATCAGAGGAACACTGTCTGAGGTCATCACTTATTTTGAGAGTAAAGCCAGTGTAAAAGGGGAAATCGTTATTGTATTAGGCGGAAAACCAAATCCTAAAAAGGCAATTGAAGAATAAAAATAGTTACCAAAACTTGGACTCAAACAAATCCGTGAACGCATTCAAAATACTATCAACTGGTTTTATACTCGCGTTATTACTCATAACACAGCCGATCAAAGCCCAACAACTTAGTCCAGATGCCAGCGTAAGCCTAATCACTTTTGGCCCTGGTACAGAACTCTATTCTGGATTTGGCCATAGCGCTATCTGGATTTCAGATCCTGCCTACGGTATTGATCGTGCATATAGTTATGGAACTTTTAGTTTCGAAACGGGCAATTTTTATATAAAATTTTTGAGAGGAACACTCCCCTATACTATTTCTGTGGCTCCGCTGGAACCTCAAATTGCATTTTACAAATCAGAAAACCGCTCCATTAAACAACAAATACTTGCCCTTTCGCACCAACAAAAAGAAGAACTATTCAAGTATTTTGAGATCAACTATTTACCCGAAAACCGAGAATACCAGTATAAATTTTTTTATGACAATTGCGCAACACGACTTTCTGACGCTTTAAAAGCAGCTTGTGGAGATAGCCTCCTCTATAATGGTTACACAGCAGATACTTTAAGTTTCCGACAATGGATTGACAAATATGCGTATGTTCAAAAACCTTGGGCCGACTTTGGAATGGATTTGGCGATTGGGTTGCCGGCAGACGATATTGCAACTCCTGAACAGGCAACGTTTCTTCCAGATAATTTGAGCCAGGCTTTTACGGATGCAAGACTCAAAAAAGATTCAACAACCGTTCCGCTGGTTGCTGCTGAAAATTATATTTTTGAAGCAACGCCTATTGTTTATGAAACTATTTTTACTCCTCGAAATGTATTTTGGTGTTTGGCAGTTTTGGTAGCCCTTTTCACAGTTTGGCAGCTAAAAACTGAGCAAATTAATTTTATGTTTGACAAAATTTTATTCACCATTGTCGGACTTATCGGTTGGCTCATCACGTTACTGTGGTTGGGTACCAATCATGGTGTTACTTCGTATAATTGGGACATTTTATGGGCACTTCCCTTGTGGATCCCTATTGTATTTATGTTTTCTGAAACCAAGAAACCTGTATGGTTTCAATTTTTTCTAATAATTTACGGACTTTTGGTATTGTTTGCTACTGGAAATCTTGAAAAACACAACTTAGTAATTATTCCAATTCTGATTATTTTGGTACTGAGAATTTACTATTTAAACAATACACTTCCTAAAATACCTTCAAAAGAATAAGTATGATGAACCTTGAAAATATCACTAAAAAAACGATTGATATTGTAAAACTTGCTTCCTCCTTTATTCAAACGGAAGCAGCGCAATTCTCTTCAGACAAAATTGAATACAAAGACCTGAATAACCTCGTTTCTTACGTAGATAAGGAGGCTGAAAAAATATTAATCAAAGAATTAAAAGAGCTACTTCCCGAGGCGAGTTTTATTACCGAAGAAGGTATGTCGGGAATGGAACCGGATCCCAGCGCGCTCAACTGGATAATTGACCCTTTGGATGGAACTACTAACTTCATTCACGGCATACCGGTCTACTGCGTAAGTGTTGCACTCGCAAGAGGTAAAGAATTGTTGGTTGGAGTAATTCACGAGCCCAATCGAGATGAGCTATTTTACGGTTGGCAAAATGGCGGTGCTTGGTGCAACGGCCGAAAACTAAGTATTTCAAAAGTGGCCACTTTACAAGAAAGCTTGATTGCGACGGGTTTTCCCTATTATAAATTTGAAAAGCAACAACGCTATATGAATATCCTTGCTATTCTCATGCAAAAGACACAAGGGTTACGCCGTATGGGAGCAGCAGCAGTAGACTTAGCATACGTTGCAGCAGGCCGCTTTGATGGTTTTTATGAATATAATCTTCATTCCTGGGATATGGCCGCGGGAGTACTCCTAATTAAAGAAGCCGGTGGAACAGTAACCGATTTTTCTGGTGGGGATAACTACCTTTTTAGAGGGGACATTATTGCGGGTACGGCTTCTCATGATGCATTACTAAAAACCATTCAAGAAAATTTTTAATGTTTGAAAGTGTCTTGGTATAATTCTTTTAAATAGGGCTATATCAATTATTCTAAAAACCAATTTAGCTTCATGGAACTAGAACAACTCAAATATCCTATTGGGAAATTTATACCGCAGGATTCCTATACAGAAGAGGAAATAAAGTCTAACATCCAAATAATTAGCGCATTACCATCCAAATTCATCAACTTACTTGGTAACTGGGATATAGAAAGGCTAAACACGCCCTACCGTCCAGATGGTTGGACAATACGCCAGTTGGTTCATCATGTTGCAGACAGTCATATCAACTCTTACGTAAGATTCAGGCTGGCACTTACCGAAGAAAACCCAACTATTCGACCTTATAAGGAAGAACTTTGGGCGGAATTACCGGACGCTTTAACCGCGCCCATTGATTTATCGACCCAACTTTTAAGATATGTTCATCTTAGGTGGGTACTATTACTTAATTCTTTAAATGAGGCAGATATGGCACGAACCTATTTACATCCAGCTAATAACCACATTTCAAGACTTGATGAAGTTATTGCTTTATATGCTTGGCATAGCGAACACCATTACCAACAAGCATATCAGTTGGCATCAAGGAACAATTGGTTATAGCTTCCTGTTCTCCCAGTATGAAATATCAAGAAATTATCATATTACTTTTATTTGCGATAGCCGCTGGCTTCATCGGCTATCGTTTTTATAAAAATTTCTCAAAATCTAATTCAGGCTGTTCCAAAGGCTGTGGATGTGGGCCAAAGCTTGAAAAGTGATAGAATACTATAATCAAAAAAGGGATATTGACTGGTCAATATCCCTTTTTTGATTACACTTCTAATTAAAGAGCTCCCGCAATAATTTCATCCACTACGGCTGGATCTAATAAAGTTGAGGTATCTCCTAAGCTATCCATTTGCCCTTCTGAGATTTTTCTTAATATACGTCTCATAATCTTACCTGATCTTGTTTTTGGCAAACCACTTACAATCTGAATTTTGTCGGGTTTTGCAATAGGTCCTATCACGCGAGTAACCGTTGCTAGTATACCCTTTCTAAACATTTCAGGATCATCTGGCTTGGTGTCGGTAATCACAAAGGCATAAATCCCTTGCCCCTTGATATCATGTGGGTATCCAACAATAGCAGACTCCACTACACCCAAATGCATATTAATGGCATTTTCAACCTCCGCAGTACCAATCCGGTGTCCTGATACGTTCAGTACGTCGTCCACACGACCCGTTATTTTATAATATCCGTCTTCATCTCTAAGGCACCCGTCCCCTGTAAAATACATACCTGGATAGGTAGAGAAATAAGTTTGTTTACATCTTTCATGGTCACCGTAGGTAGTACGGATGATCCCTGGCCAAGGAAACTTGATACACAAATTCCCACTCACGCCGTTACCTTCCAGTACAGTTCCTTTATCATCTACTAGTACAGGTTGAACCCCAGGGAGAGGCAAGGTGGCATAGGATGGTTTCTCAGGTGTAATTCCGGCTAAAGGCGAGATCAAAATTCCACCGTTTTCGGTCTGCCACCAGGTATCAACCAATGGACAAATATTCCGACCGATATTGAGTTTATACCAATGCCAGGCTTCTTCGTTAATAGGCTCCCCTACTGAACCCAACTTTTTGAGAGAAGACAAGTCATAATCCTTCACAAAATGTAGTCCGTAACCCATTAAGGAACGGATAGCCGTAGGAGCCGTATACAAAATATTCACTTGGTGCTTTTGAATTATTGACCAAAAACGACCTGCATCAGGATAGGTGGGAACCCCTTCAAAAATCACCGTAGTAGCACCTGCACATAGTGGCCCGTACACAATATAACTATGCCCCGTAATCCATCCTATATCAGCAGTACAAAAATGAATTTCACCCGGTTCATACTGGAAAACATTGTTAAAGGTGTAGGTGGTATATACCATATAACCGCCACAAGTATGCACTACCCCTTTTGGCTTTCCGGTTGACCCTGATGTATATAAAATAAACAAGGGATCCTCAGAATTCATGGGCTCTGCTGGGCAATTGGAATCCACATGTTTTACTTCTTCCTCCCACCATAAATCGCGGCCCTTTATCATCGATATTGGGGTACGAGTACGCGCCATTACGATCACATTTTCTACGCTGGTACATTTTTCAAGCGCGTCATCCACGGTTTCTTTCATCGGAATTACCTTATTACCACGAAATGCACCATCCGAAGTAATCACCATCACACATTGCGAATCGTTAATTCTGTCAGAAATCGATTTGGCAGAAAAACCACCAAAAACAACCGAATGAATAGCCCCAATACGAGCACAAGCTAAAACAGAAATGGCTAGTTCTGGTACCATAGGCAAATAAATACATACCCTATCTCCCTTTTTAACACCATGTTTTTTTAAAACATTCGCAAACCGGCAAACGCGATCATGCAACACTTTATAAGTTATCGTTACCGACCGATCATCTTGTTCATTAGGCTCCCAAATTATTGCGGGCTGATCCCCTTTATCGGCCAAATGCCTATCAAGCGCATTTTCTGTGATATTCAATTCTCCACCTTCAAACCATTTGGTGGTTCCTTCGTTAAAATCCCAGTTCAATACTTTTTTCCATGGTTTCTTCCAGGTAAATTGCTGAGCAATCTCCGCCCAAAATCCTTCTGGATCTTCAACACTTTGGTCATAAGCTTGCTGATATTCTTCAAAGGTTCTTATTCTCATAATTTCAAATAGGTTAATAATTAAGTTTCAGGAAATTGGTCATCAATTTATAATATTCAAATGGATAGTCCTACATTAAGTATATTTGATTTAGTTCTTTTATATACGGATCAGTATATTGCAGAATTCATTTTTAGATACTCAAGGTTTAGCACTTAATACTATTAAAACGGTGGACTTGAAATCCATACTAATTTAGAAATATAAAAATAATGATAAAAAATGACGATAGTATAACAGTTGCATTAAGCGAAGAGGAGAAAACCTTTATTCAGGAACATATTCGGGATGATGTAAACCAGCTTATATTAAAGTATAATACGGCGAAAGAATTAGAAATTAAGAAGTTAGCCGCCCAAATTCTTGCAAGACAAAAAGGATTAAAAAAATTACCCGAATGGTCCAAAAATTTTGATTTAGTAT
>CAXBLH010000375.1:0-5841 GCA_963976315.1 uncultured Dyadobacter sp. | reverse complement strand
CAAAAATGCTTTGGATAATCGTGGCATATCATTGTCGCAGCAGATTGCTGATTCTAGTGTGGTGTATCAAGACATTGTAGTGGATGTACCGCATTTATAACGGGATCAGATTGTAATAACTATTTCATTTTTCAAAAGAATTAACTGTATTATATATAATGGGAAAACCAACCGGATTTTTAGAGTTTGATCGGGAATTACCTAAGAAACGCCCTATTGCGGAACGTTTAACAGATTATAAGGAAATTGAAGCCGCACCGACAGATGCGGGTTCTCAAAAACAAGCCGCTCGTTGCATGGATTGTGGTATTCCATTTTGTCATAATGGTTGTCCGCTTGGAAACATTATTCCGGAATTTAACGATGCGGTATATGATGAAAACTGGAAGTTGGCCTATGAAATTCTAACGTCCACCAATAATTTTCCTGAGTTTACAGGTAGAATTTGTCCTGCGCCTTGCGAAGCTGCATGTGTATTAGGGATCAATAAACCTCCTGTTGCCATTGAGTTTATCGAAAAAGCCATTATCGAGAAGGCGTTTGAATTAAACTTGGTGCAACCAAAACTTCCGAAAACAAGGACTGGTAAAAAAGTGGCCGTTGTGGGTTCAGGGCCTGCGGGACTTGCTGCTTCTAGCCAGTTGAACCAGGCGGGACATACTGTTGTATTGCTCGAACGTGCCGATCAAATTGGTGGTTTGCTTAGATACGGTATTCCCGATTTCAAGCTAAGCAAACACGTAATTGATCGTCGTATTGCAGTGATGGAGCAGGAAGGCATTGAATTCCGTACTAACGTCAATGTGGGTGTAACCATTAAAGCAGACGAGCTGCTCAATGAGTTTGATGCTGTGGTACTTACCATGGGATCCACGGTACCACGTGACCTGAAAATTGAGGGTAGAAACCTGAAAGGAGTACATTTTGCGATGGAGTTCTTAAGTCAGCAGAATAAAAGAGTAGCCGGTATTGACCCTGTGGTGGATCACCGTGGAATGCCTTATATCAATGGTCAGATCCTTGCAAAAGACAAACATGTAGTAGTCATTGGTGGTGGTGATACGGGTTCCGACTGTGTTGGTACTTCTGGGCGACATGGTGCTAAGTCGGTTACACAAATTGAATTGATGCCTATTCCTCCAAAAGAAAGAGATTCAAGTACACCTTGGCCCAACTGGCCTATGATGTTGCGTACCTCTACTTCGCACGAAGAAGGTGCAGATCGTCACTGGTCTATCAATACCAAGGAGTTTGTGGGTGATGAAAATGGCAATCTTAAAGCACTGAAAATTGTTGATCTTGATTGGCAAAAAGATCCGGAATCGGGTCGTTTGCAAATGAGAGAAGTAGTAGGTAGTGAGCGCACAATACCCTGTGAATTGGCGTTTTTGGCCGCTGGTTTCTTGAATCCACAACAAGAAGGTTTGCTTAATGACTTGGATGTAGAATTTGATGAAAGAGGAAATATCAAAGCGACTAACAAATACCAAAGTACTACCAATGAGAAAGTATTTGCTGCTGGTGACTGTCGTCGTGGCCAATCGCTGGTAGTTTGGGCGATTAGTGAAGGACGTGAAGCTGCTCGTGCGGTTGATGAATATTTAACAGGTGAATCATTTTTGGAGGCAAAAGCAGTATCTTCTTTAAATCCAATATTTGCCAACGCATAGTGGTACAAAAGTACACGATAAAAAGTGCATAATATTTAGCTTAAAATGGAGTCGCCTTGATAGGGGACTCCATTTTTGCTTTATCTACTTTTCTTCCTTTCGTTTACGTGCAGGTATTTTGTTAACTTTGACCAAAATCAGCTTATTGGACTCTTAGAACCAAAGGTTGTTAAATTTTGATTTATATGTTTTTGCACTTTTCTCCTTTTTGGTTAAAATTATATTTTTCAGATTATACCTGGCATATACCTACTTCGGAAAAGGTGATATACCTTACTTTCGATGATGGCCCTATCCCGCAAGTAACAGAATTTGTACTGGAAACGTTAAAAGAATATGCCGCAAATGCCACGTTCTTTTGTATAGGCGACAATATTCGAAAACATCCCGATATCTTTAAAAAGGTCGTCAAAGCAGGTCATTCCGTGGGAAACCATACTTTTAATCATTTCAATGGCTGGAAAAGCAGGGATACTGACTATTTGGAAAATATTAGTTGGTGTGATGAACAACTCAACTGCAATTCAAATCTTTTTAGGCCGCCTTATGGCCGAATTAAGAAAAGTCAAGCTTCCTATTTGGGAGATAAGCGTATAGTAATGTGGGATGTTTTAAGTGGCGACTTCTCTCCGAATGTTACTCCAGAACGGTGCTTGGACAAATCGATTCAGTATTCAAAGCCGGGGTCAATTGTGTTATTTCATGATAGTATCAAAGCATTTAAAAATATGCGTTTTGCCTTGCCGAAGTATTTAGAACACTTTTCGAAGTTAGGGTATAAATTCGAATCCATTCCAATGTATAGCAAATAGTTCTGACTTTGATTAATTCTATTGGTTCGATATGAGTAATTTGACAGAAGTACAAACTGATGTTAAGGTATCTATTTTGGTAGCTGCGAGAAATGAAGAATCCAATATTATCAATTGTTTGAATTCGCTTCACCAGCAAATTTTTCCCAAGGGAAATCTTGAAGTACTCATCGGTGACGATGGCTCCACAGATGCAACTGCTTCACTTGTAAAATCTTTTATCACAGATAAGCCTGAGTTTCAATATTTTTATATAGAAAGTCCAATTGCAAATCTTAAAGGTAAAGCCAATGTTTTGGCACAGCTGGCAAATAATGCCCGTGGTACTATACTGCTATTTTGTGATGCCGATATTGTAACCCAAAACCATTGGTGCGCCTCGATGGTCGATGCTTTTAAGGGCCAAATAGGTATTGTTACAGGCGTCACCAGAATGAAAAAGGGAGGTGGATTGAGGAATTTTCTGTCATTAGAATGGATATTCGCGCTATTTATGATCCGCATTGCCTCGTATTTTAATATCCCTATTACGGCCATGGGTAATAATATGGGCGTGAGTAAAAATGCCTATTTGGAAGTTGGTGGATACGAAAAAATCCGATTTTCGGTAGTGGAAGATTTTGCACTATTCATGGCTGTGATTCAGAAGGGGTTTGGATTTACATGTTTATTTCAACCCTCCATCTTGTCATTTACGGAACCTCTTATGACTTTTGCCAGTTGGAAAGCACAAAGGATTCGATGGATACAGGGCGTTCGGGAGTCTGATCTTAAAACACGGTTTTTAATATTTGTACTGGTTTGTCAGTTTCCCGGGATATTGTGGTTGTCCATCTTATTAGGTGGTAGCTGGTTTTATTTACTCGGATTTCATTACCTTTTGATTTCTGGAATAACACTGGTTGCTATTGTCCTCTTGCGGCAATTTGATTTAATAAAGGCTGTTCTATTTTTTTGGTTGTATTTATTGATAGGCTCCATTTACATGTTGTGGTTTTATTTTTTTTCCAAACAAGTGGAATGGAAAGGTCGGAAATACTGATAAAAGTAATTTAAATAATGATTGATACCCACGCGCATATTTATAGCGAAGATTTTGATAAGGATAGAAACGAAATGCTCTCACGGGCTTGGTCCGCAGGTATTTCGCAAATTTGGATGCCGAATTGTGATGTACATACCATAGAGCCCATGATGACGCTCGCACGTCAATTCCCGGAAAAATGTTTACCAATGATCGGTTTGCATCCATGCTATGTGAAAGATGATTTTGAAGACCAGCTTGCTGTGATGGAACAATGGTTGTCGGATGAAAGCTTTATTGCCATTGGTGAGATTGGGATGGATTTGTATTGGGATAAAACCTTCCGGAGCCAGCAGGAAGAAGCCTTTCTGTATCAATGTAAACTAGCCAGAAAACATGACTTATGGATTGACATTCATAGTAGGGATGCATTTTGGGAAACGGCCAAGCTCATTGAGCAATTTGGTGATACTGCTTTGACGGGTGTTTTTCATTGTTTTACGGGAACATTAGAAGAAGCAAACAAGGCTATTGAATTAGGTTTTAAATTAGGAATAGGAGGGGTATCCACTTTTAAGAATGGAGGGTTGGACAAGGTTATACCATACGTAGGCCTTGAACATTTGTTGTTAGAAACGGATTGTCCCTACTTGTCGCCAGTACCGTATCGTGGGAAGCGAAACGAAGTAGCTTATACTAGTTTGGTGGCATCCAGAGTAGCAGATCTTAAATCGGTATTGGTAGAGGAAGTAATTGCTGCTACCAATGAAAATGCCCAAAGGATACTAAAAGTAAAAATGGACAACCGTTAACCACTTATGGTAATTTAAAGATGGAATACGCAAAAATTCATATTGGTCCCGATCATAGCAAAACACCTGGTTGTTCTGTGCTGGTAATTTATACGGGTGGCACATTGGGGATGGTTTTTGAAACCAAACGGCAAGAGCTAGTTCCTTTTAATTTTGAGCAACTCATTGAAAAAGTCCCCGAACTATGCACGCTGAACCAAGATATTACCTTTTTATCATTAAGAGAACCTATTGATTCTTCCAACATCAAACCTGATATTTGGATTGAATTGGCCACCGTCATCGAGGAGAATTATGAGGCCTTTGATAGTTTCGTGATATTGCATGGAACAGATACCATGGCTTATACCGCATCTGCTTTAAGTTTTTTGCTGGAGGGACTGAACAAGCCCGTGATTCTTACAGGAGCACAGCTACCAATAGGAGTGGCACGATCCGACGCGCGGGAAAATATTCTGACGGCCTTGGAGCTGGCATCGGTTTGTGACAATAACGGCAGACCTAAAATCTCGGAGGTATGTATTTATTTCAATTCCTATTTATTCCGGGGAAACCGTGCCAAGAAACAGGAGAGCTCAGACTTTAACGCTTTTGAATCAGAAAACTATCCGTATTTGGCCAAAGCAGGTGTAAATATTGAATTCAATGAGCCTTTTATCAAGCCATGTCGGGAAGCTGAAAAATTATTAGTTCAAAAATCACTAGATCCTAATGTTGCTTTTTTGAAGTTATTTCCTGGTATGACACCGCAGGTAGTGCGTTCTCTTTTTCAAATTCCGGCCTTAAAAGGAGTTGTGTTGGAAACCTATGGTGCCGGAAACGCAACCACCGAATCCTGGTTTTTAAAGGAGCTTGAGCTGGCCATGAACCGAGGGATTGCCGTACTAAATGTGTCTCAATGTCACGGAGGCAGGGTTTCACAGGGGCTTTATCAAACGAGCCGATCGATGCGGGACCTGGGTGTGATTAGTGGGGCAGATATCACTTCGGAAGCCGCAATTACCAAAATGATGTATGTTTTCGGCAAACCCGGGGTGGTGGCCACCACGGCGGAATTAGGCAGATCGCTCCGTGGTGAAATGACAATAATGGACTAAAAAGAGCAAGGATGTAAAAAATCATTTTGATAGTTGAACTACTAAGCTTATATTTGCAACCCAATTAAGACATAGAGAGGTGTCCGAGTGGTTGAAGGAGCTACCCTGGAAAGGTAGTATGTGGGTAACTGCATCGAGAGTTCGAATCTCTTCCTCTCTACAAAAGTGCTTATGCTTCCAGTATAGGCACTTTTTTGTTTATTACTACTGCATTTACTACTTTTTTGGTTGTAGCATTTATGGAAAAAAGCGATTTAGAAAAGCCTTTTACACTCCCAAAGCTTTACAATAGAAAAGGAAATCTTTTAAAACAATGGCACGTAGGATTTAAAGCGTTTAACCCTGACACCGGACAATTAGAAGAAAAGCGTATTTATTGCCCTGAAAAATTTAAAACTGAAAAGGAGCGTAATTTGTGGGCAAAGG
>CAXBLH010000374.1:0-5855 GCA_963976315.1 uncultured Dyadobacter sp. | reverse complement strand
CTCTCTTTTTGGAACCGCAGGTACCGACGGACTGGTTATTAATTTGGCAGCCAATGGGGGCACTACAGTACCCATCAAGGTAAAGGCCGATACCTGGGTGGAACATACGATATCCATCAAGGACTTGGGGAGTCCAAAAGTGCTTAAAGATCTTCAATTGCAAGAAACCGGTTGGGCTGGAACCGTTTACCTAGACCACGTAGGTTTCAAATAGCTTCATTTTTTAATACCATTCGGCCATTTTTATACCTCGCCGAATGGTATTTTTTTCTAAAATATTATTCCGGTTTGTCAGAAATATCTGACTGAAATTTTAATTGATGTTCAACATCTAAGGGAATTGCTATGCTAAAAATCAAAATACTTTATCAAATTAGCTTCCTCGCATTAACATCTTTGTTTGCGTTGGGATGTCAAAAGGATGAAATAGAAATAATAGAAGAACCAGATAAGCCCGACGAGGTGATTAAACCCGCAGTGGATCCAGAAATAGCTAAAACAGTAGGTTTTTTTCTGGACAGTTGGTTGCCAATATCTTTTGAAGCTCCATTGTATACAGAGGAAAACATACCAACAGACGGTTCCGTAAACGTGACCGTTGATGCGGCGGAGGTCTTGGCCAAAATCCCAAATGGTATTTATGGTCATAATGCCAATACCTGGATGTCAACCATGGTGGATCAGCCACTTTTTATGAAGCATATCACCAATCTAAATCCGAATGTGATACGTTGGCCTGCTGGCAGTGGAAGTGATGCCTATTTTTGGAATGCAAAAACCAATGAAATACCAGCCGATGCACCCGAAAAGATCATGGACAAAGACGGTGTTTTACAAAATCCGGGGTATGGCTACGGATTTACTTCTGATAATTGGCGTGCTTCTTTAGACAACTATTATAGTGTTTTAAGTACTACTAAAAGTAAAGGAATAATCACCGTTAATTATGGCTATGCACGGTATGGGACAAGTAAAAATCCTGTGGCAGCTGCGGCGCATCTGGCGGCAGATTGGGTGCGCTATGACAAAGGACGGACTCCTTACTGGGAAATTGGGAATGAAAACTTTGGAGACTGGGAGTGGGGGTACCGTATTGATAAATCAAAAAATCAGGATGGACAGCCCGAGTTTCTTACGGGTAAGTTATATGCACAGCATTTTAAAGTCTTTGCCGACTCCATGCAGAAAGCAGCCGCTGAAGTAGGTGCCACCATTCGTATTGGTGCAGTACTCTATGATGCTCCTTCGGAAGGATGGCAAACGAACACGGTAAAAACATGGAATTCTGGTTTATTAACTGAAATTGCCAACAGGGCAGATTATTATATTGTTCATAATTATTTTACCCCTTATGATCAAAATTCGAATGCGTCGGTGGTGATGGATGCAGCTCAAACGGTTCCATCCAAAATGATGGACTATGTTAAATCGGTCATTACACAATCGGGTGCGCAGCAAAAACCCATTTCCATGTCAGAATGGAATATGTGGGCTAAAGGTTCCAAACAGCAGGTCTCCAATATCAGTGGTATTTTTGGCGTGTTTGTCGTTGCCGAAGCCATTAAAGGTAACTATGGATTAGCAGCTCGCTGGGATTTATTAAACTCTTGGGCCGAGGGCGACGACCATGGTTTGTTTAGTGATGGGCGTGAACCAGGAGTAGCTAAATGGACACCACGGCCTTCTTTTTATTACCTGTATTTTTTACAAAAAGTAATGGGTGACCGAATGGTACAAGCCACGGTGGATCAGCAAATTTCGGGCATAAAACCCTATGCTAGTACTTTTACTTCTGGAGAAACTGGGGTAGTGCTTTTGAACACATCATCGGCACCAAGAGCGGTAAAGGTGCAATTGAAAAACAAATTATTCGGGGAGCGATTTTATTGGTACAAGCTGGAAGGCGATAACGATAACGGGGAGTTCTCAAGAAAAGTGATTATCAATGGAAACGGCCCAGCCCAAGTGGCGGGAGGACCTGAAAATTACAATACACTTAAAGCATATTCCGCAATCACTAAAAACGGTATCAAAGTGACTGTACCAGCACGAGGAGCAGTAATGCTGGTAGTTGGAGGAAAATAAAACTATTGGCAGCTAGCTATCAAAAGTCGGGATTCGGATGATCTTCGACTTTTGATGACTAAGGCCAAACATTCACTCAAAATAACTCTTTGAATAAAATATCCTAAGTAGATTTTTAATCTTGAAGAATTATCCACTCCTATGGAGCGTCCTTAAACCTTAACTGCTTATGGCATAGAGCTGATAGCAGTAAGCCTTTTAATCGTAGCAACGACCCTTTAACCTTTAACGTTTTTTAACCCCTGCTCCCTTTCATCCAAAAAATTAACGGTTTAGAAGTAGGTTCTGAGTTGTCTACATCCAACCATGTCATTTCACAGACAAGGTCATTCTTTTTGGAATAATTTCTTTTGAGCCAAAAAGCATCGTTAGGTCTATAATCAAGTGGTTTTAACGGATGTTTTTCGCCTCGGTCTACAGAACAGAAAGCGGTGTAGTCATAGCTTCCGAATGAAGATGCATGCGCTTCTCTTTCATCAAAAAAACGATGACCAATTCCTTTTCCTCGATATGCCGGTAGTAAAATGCTTTCCCCAAAGTAAAATATTTTTTCAATATCATATCCCGCTTCGATAAAAGGCTTTTGAACCTCAGATGTTTCTTCTGACAATGGGATGCATGTAGTAGCTCCCACCATTTCTGAACCATCATAAACACCAAATACGAAACTTTTAGGAGCACTGGAATAGATTTTCAAATACTCCATTTCATGTTCCAAAGTTCCTTCATACAGGTAGGGGTAATCTTTGAATACTGCAATCCTTAACTTTCCTAAATCTTCAAAAACCGATTCGATTTCTGCTCCCCTATAGGAGACAAATTTGAGCGCTTTGTCCATGGTGTTTTACCTTATGAAACCAATTTAATCCATTGGGGTAGGTTGTAATAAGTGGTAACACGGGTAATTTTTTGGTTTTTTATTTCCAAAAAAGCTGCTGCAGATAGCACATACTTTTGACCGTTTGCTACTGGAAAGCCTTCCTCTCCTTTTTTGTAAATACCATTTACCGTAAATTCCAATGCCACTCTGGTTTCAGAAGGTTCTGTTAAGAAAACCATGTCCGTTAAAGTTTCTTCGTACGACTCGTCCATCATTTGTAAAAACTCCCGAAATAGCTCGATGCCCTTTCTTACTTCACCTTGGTTGGGTTCATGGGTAATATCAGGATCCACCAAAGCGATCATTCCTTGCCAATTTTGCTTATTGAAAGCGTCGTAATATTGTTTTGCGATTTCTAATGTGTTCATGTTTCTTGAGTGCAATAGGCATTAGGCTGTAGACTTTAGGCTATTGCAGCTGTTTTTTTGGATTGAAAAATTGTTTTAAATAAGTAAGCCTTAGGGCTTAGGCATGAAGCTATCGTACTATTTGGTTAAAGTTGTTTTTTTATTATAAAGGGCAGTGAGCATGAGGCCGTATGCTTCAAACTATCAGGTATTGATTGGTATTAGTTATAGGGTATTCTTATAACTTATGGCTTACCTAATACCTACAACCTATTAAAGCCTGTCTCCTACTTCCACCTGTCCATTGGCATCTTTTTTATAAACTGCAAAACAATTGGATTTAATTGAATCTGCAAAATTTTGGGATCCTGCGGTTAGTTCGGTGGGCAACGGTCCATTTTCATTGAAAAAGTATACCGTGGTTTCTCCATATTTGGTATAAGGCATCAAATCTCCATATGCTTGAACCTCTGCTTCTGAGGGATTTTGAGAAGAAACGGCATAGATTCGAATAATTGGTCCTGTGTTATTGGCATTACGGTAAAGTGCAATCTCTTTGAATCCCCCTTTAAGGTCGGCAATGTTCGGTTGAGAGGTAGAATCAAAAATGATATAAGCCGCAAGGATTCCGATAAACAAAAGTAAAATCAGTTTAATATTTTTAGATAGCATATTTCTTTAACACTTGATGGTGTGGTTTGGATAAATAATAATTGTCGTTTTTGAGACGTGCTTCTTGAGCAATTTTACGTAAAGTTAACTAACCTGTGGAATTGCTGATGCTCAGAGCATCTTTATCCTGAAACCTAAACCCGTTACTCATCATTTCTGCTCCTTTTCTGTATTTTACCTATGGCGGCTCCTGTTTTAAGGTTTTGCGTAATCTAGTTCTTACCAAATCCATTTCTCATATTACAGAAAGTTACAGACTTTTCAATATATCGAAACTTAACTTTGCGTAGGCTTCTAACTCAGTAAGAAACGTACGAATTGGTATAGGTACTAAACCCAAGAAGTCGTTGGGGTCTCATCTCCTCCAATAGCACCATCTATTTTTTACGCTTATAGTAATCAAAAACATATTGCAGTAAAGCGGACATACTTCTGAATTTGAGACTATTACCTCCTTGATTCAAGTTCCAAGTGAAGGTTTGATCTTGATTCACTGAGACAGAAATTTCACCGTTGTTATGGAGCGGTAGGGTAAGTATACCTCTTTTTTCAAAAGCTTTACTAGTCCACTGAACGGCCAGTGGATCGCCTGAGATCGTGAGCGTATGTATTCGTTCTTTTTTAGCCAACAAGAATCGTCCTGTTGTCGGATCAAATTGTAAACCGTCTTTTTGGAATGCCGCAGCAAGTTGTCCGTTTAGTACAAGCTCTTCTGGTAAACCGCTAATGACGTTATGGCTGTGATTGATGAGCCAAAGTATATCCGACATTTGAATGGCCAAATCCAGTTCGTGTGTTGTTACCAAAATGGCTTTGTCTGTTTCAGTAGCCAACTGATGTAGGAGATGCATTAATTCCAGACGGTTGGGAAGATCCAAATGTGCGGTTGGTTCGTCCAAAATAATGATGTCAGTATCTTGGGCCAAGGCCCTTGCGATGAGGGCTTTTTGTTTTTGACCATCACTTAACTTAGCTATTTTTTTTGTTGCCAAATCAAGAATGTTCGTAACCTGCATAGCCCAATGGATTTTAGTTTTGTCTTCGGCAGTCAATACCCCAAACCAGTTGGTATAGGGTGTTCTACCCAATGTTACCAAGTCCTGAACGGTAATATAATCAGCATCAATGCGGTCGGTTAGTACCATACTAAGCTTTCTAGCTAACAGTTCACCTGAAAACTCAGTGATAGGCTCCCCCTCTAAAGTGATAGTGCCCGATAAGGGATTTTGCAATCCGGCAAGGCTCCGCAAAAGGGTCGATTTTCCAGAACCGTTTGGCCCTAATAAACAGGTTAGTTTGCCCTTTTCTAGGCTCAGGTTTATAGCTTCAAGTACGCTATTTTTTTTTGAAAGCTTGTCGCCTTCATAGCCAACATGCAGTTGGTGCATTTGCATGGCCGCAGTTGGTTTTTTCATGACAGGTTTCTTAGATTTCGTTGTCGCATAATGACCCAAATGACTATCGGTGCTCCTAATAAGGAGGTGACAATATTGATGGGTAGGACAGACTCGTTGCCGGGCAACTGGGAGATAATGTCGCAAAGAAGCATGAGCGTGCTCGCTAGGATACAGCAGCCCGGAATTAAAATACGATGATCCGAAGTTCCTAGCAGTCCACGGGTAAGGTGAGGAACGGCAATACCAATAAAGCCGATTGGACCACAAAAAGCGGTGATACTTCCTGTTAAAATGGATGCTCCTGATAATATAACCAATCGGGAATTTCCGACCGTAATCCCCATTGATTTAGCATAATTATTGCCGAGCATCAACACATTCAGGGATTTGGAAGAAATAAAAGAAACCACAAGCCCTAAAACCGTTATAATTGATAATACCACTAACTGATACCCAAAAAGGCCACCCAGAGAA
>CAXBLH010000373.1:0-5894 GCA_963976315.1 uncultured Dyadobacter sp. | reverse complement strand
ATTCACCAAGGAAAAACTTTTCACCTGATCTTCCACATTCTTAAGGTACGCCCCACCGTGTTCTTTCACTATCAAGTCCTCGGTTTCCAATTTTTCCAAGTCTTGTCGGATAGTTACTTCAGTAACTTTAAACAACCTGGCAAGATCTCCTACCTTGGCTGATCCGTCTTCTTTTAATAAGTCAAGGATCTTCTCCCGTCTTTGATTGGGTAGTAACGCCATAATTTCAAAACAAAAATAAACGAAAATAAAATAAGATAAAAGAAAATAAAAGTAAATATTTTCAAATTGATTCTAACCCCAAATCTATGTATTAGATATGAAAAGTCAGTAAACCACCTAAAAATTCAGCCTTTTTTGTCTAAAGGTAAGTCTTAGTAAGTAGCATTGACAAAAATTTGATACAAAAAATACCTTGGGTTCGAAAAAAATGCATGATTTGAACCTGTTTGAAAATTCATTCACACTACCCTTTCTTGTGTTTACAACAAGGAATTCTTTTTCTTTGAGACTCGAAAGCCTTTCTAACTATCCAAAAAATAGCATTCACTAGGAGCACCATATAATATAGCTCCTTGTGAATGCTAAAAATAGGAAAACCGGCTCTTCAGACAGGATCAGGCAGTCTCATAAACACCATTTTGGATCTGATTTAAAGTTGCTTTTGAAGTTTAAACACATGATTCGTAGGCTTATTGGCTTGATAAATCTCTTCAAGTAAGTTGGACAATGAAGCTATAATTTCCTTTTCCTTACTTTTATTTACCAAATAGGCTTTATATTGGTTGGAGTAGTAATTATAATGTGAAGAAGTTTTGTATTGTTTTTCCAAACGCTCATTTAGAAAATCTTCAATTATCTTCTTATCCGAATTTTTCAAGCTATCCGGCAAGTGATGAATCTCTATTGCCACAATATTGCGGTACATAGACTGGCTTTTTCGATATTCCGCATACAGTTTCATAACCTTGGCGGCTTGCTGGTATTGGGGAGTAGCTTTCATTTGCGCCAAATTCACACCTGATTTTAATTCCTTAGCCGAAAAGCTACCTATATCGGTATTATCAATGGTTAGTTGGTAATCCCCCGCAGCTATATTCTGAACTTTGAGAATCTGCTGGTTAAATTCCTCCATGAAAGGAACCAGTTCTAATGCGCCCACTGCTTGTTCATCTACCGGAAAGGGCAGACTCTCTTCCCGAACAGTAAACTGAAAACGATGCTTTCCAACAGTCAAATCGGACACTTGACAGCGACTACTTTGGGTATTGCTTTTTTTCTGATTTTTATCGATCACTATTTCAGAAACATACTTTGCTCCCCCAGTTGACTTAAGAAACTCATAAGCCATTAACAAATGCCCCACGGGGCCTGGATGAACCCTGTCTGCCCCGATGATCGTTTTCGTTGAATCCTTTTCTTGAACCGATTTATTAATTTCGGTCATCAGCGTCCAGTAATCCACCGATGGCAACTTGTACTTATCAGCGAGCTGCTGCCCGAAATCTGCACATTTTTTCAGAGCGTCATTGACACCAAAAAAATTCTCTGTGGTCTGCAGGCCTGTTTGATCATAGATAGTAGGTTTCTGTATAATTAATTGCCTGCCGTCCTGAATCAATTTCTGCACAATGATTTCCAAATTTTTAAAATACACATCCAGTGCCTTTTGTTTTTTCTGCTCAATGCCTTCTTCCTGTATTCTGGATTGGGCATATAGATTACGGTTAACATCGTTCATCCCAATCATTAGCACACACCAGGTAGGTTTGTGTACCAAAATATCACTTTCCATGCGATTAAGAATTCCCTGGGTAACATCGCCCGAGATTCCACAGTTGATAAACTCAACCCGCCGATCGGGATAGCGAGTTCCATAATAAAGATTGATATAATTGTAAAACTGGCCATTATTGGTAATACTATTGCCCACAAAACAAACCCGATCTCCGTCTTTAAAAATGGGCTCTCTTACATTCTGGGCAGCTACCGGCCTGTTTACTAATAAAAAAAGGACAAAAAATGTCCACATTGCATTTTGAAATTTGCTATTCATAAAAGAAAGTAAAGGTGGTGTTTATTAATAAAAGGCATGATCCGATCAAACCTTATTACATTTAAAAGGCCAAACTTGACAAATATTATTTTGATCTTCAAGCGGTTATAAAAAAATAAATAATTTATAAAAAAAAGTAAAATTTCAAGGTTACAAAAAGCCCACCTCTAGCTCTATAAACTATAGTTTAATTATTTCACTTTATTTTTGTCTGTTTCAAAGATGAATTATCACAGTTATACCGTTGAAGATTTCTTAGCTGATCCATTCTTTCAGCAATGGCTATTAACCCGTGATGATGAAAGTAATGCGTTCTGGCAAAGCTGGATTGATCAAAATCCTGACAAACAGTTAATCATCCAAGAGGCTATTTCCATTGCCACACATATCGACTTTTCCAAGAAGTGGACAGCCACTGAAAGAGTTAACATATGGACAAATATTCATCAGTCTATTGACCATCCTCCCACAACGGCTGTCGTTCCCATGCGTTTCACGAGTCGGAAAGTTTGGTTAACTGCCGCAAGTGTTCTATTTGTTTTGGGAATTACAGTAATACTCCTGCGCCAAAATCAAATGATTCAAACCGGAACTTCTTATGGCGAAATCAAGAAAATTAGTCTTAGTGATGGATCGATAATTACCCTTAACTCCAATTCCAGGCTTCGTTACTCCAACCAATTCCTCAATGAAAAAGAGCGGGAAATATGGATAGACGGTGAGGCATTTTTTGAGGTGAAGAAGCGTATCGTAAATGGCAGAAAAATACCTTTCATTGTACATGCCAACAAGCTTTCTATTCAGGTATTAGGAACAGAGTTTAACGTAACCAATCGCCGGGGGGCTGTGAACGTGGCCCTACAACATGGTTCGGTAAAGGTTGTCGATATCAATAATAACAAAAATGCTGTGCTCCTTAATCCAGGAGAAGTCGCAACTCAATCAGTTACTAAAACGGAGATCCAAAAGCAAAATACTGATCTTGAACAGTATATTTCCTGGAAAGACAAGGTAATCGTATTCAGAAAAAAATCTTTACAAGAACTGTCAGAAATGATGATGGACCTATACAACATCAAAGTAATGATCGACAATCCGGCTCTGGAGGCGGAAACATTCACTGGCTCCTTTCCCACCGATTCTTCTCAGGTTTTATTTGAAAAGTTGGAAATGATGTACCCACTTACAATTATTAAAACAGGCAACGAATACCATATAAAATAAATAAGTAGTCAGGTAGACCAGTAAAAACCAGTAAACTAAAGATTATTGTGTTAGTGAATAAAAAACATAAAAAAGATCAAGCATGTTTTCAATTGTCGAGGTCGAGCGTTTTTGGATTTATCGGAAGCATCGGTTTTTTACATTTTACCAAATACAAATCTAGCTTCAAGCTATTTGGATTGAGCTCTTAACTATCAAATCCCTTGTAAATCAAAAAGTGAAAGGTATATGATAATCGTTTTGTATTTTTTCCATTGAAACAATTCAGCCCCCATGTCATCCGATTCTTCTAATATTGACGATAATAAAAACTGGCAAAAACTCTTATGCGGGGACCTTGAGGCACTCGCTTTTTTCTATGAGAAATATGCTGACTTACTTCTAAACTATGGACTTACTTTCACGAATAACCGTGAAGTGGTACAAGATTCGGTGCAAGAGCTTTTTATCAATATTTGGAACCGCCGCAATAACCTTTCTGTACCCGATTCTGCCAAATTCTACCTTATGGCATCACTGAGGCGGTTTATCTTGAAAGATGTTAGACGGGCTCGTCAGTTCACCGATACCTTGTCCGACGATTCCCTTCACATGGCACTAAATGACAATTTATTTGCTGATGAAAACCAAGACCACATTCATAACAAACTACAACAAGCCGTAAAGGCACTGCCATCAAGGCAGCAAGAAATAATTTTTCTAAGATTTTTTCAGAAACTTAGTTATGAAGAAATTAGTTTCATGACAGGACTTGACTATCAGGTACTTCGGAATACCATACATAGGGCCATTAAATCGTTGCGGATCTCCTTGGTTACGAGGACTTCCCTTATCACTCCCTTGATAATTCTACTGTCATATATCTGATATACAAACACTTGCACTAAATATCATTTTTATTTGAAAAAATTCTCCTTTTCAAAGGTTACAAATTTGCGTTCATTTTCTCTAAGCATTAGGCACTAGTATCCAGAATAACAAATGTGCTGTTTCATTAGCGCAGCTATATACTGGGACGATAACCTTGCTTTTTAGCGAAAACATATCTCCCTGTTAAAGAAAACTCGCAGTAGTTGTGAGAATGAACATTATCCCATATTCCTAAACCCCATAAATCGTAACCCAGTAAGTAATGAGTACAAAAAAACAACTTATTTGGTCACTGGTGGCAATACTAATTGTCAGCCAGCATTTGACCATAGCACAAACATTTGCCAGACATGCACCCATCCAACAGGATTCGAAAAGCAGCTTGGATTCGAAAAAAATCGGGCTTGCCGAGGCACTAAATTTGCTGGGTAGTCAGCATAAGGTTTTTTTTGAATTTAACGATAATTTGCTCGAAGGAAAGGCCGTTGACTTGGGCGAAATTGAACGTAAAGAAAAAATAGAAGATAAACTTACACGTATTCTGGTTCCATTTAATTTACTTTTTCAACGGTCTGGAAAAAAATCTTACCTCATTTATCCCAAATCCAGCTCTTCACTAAAAACCACACAGGTAACAGACGACCTGCCGACCATTGATCACACAGAAGGAGTATTAATCCCAAATAACATTCACACCTCTTTAAGAGCGACCAATACTTCAATAATAAAAACAGAGCGTTTAAAATTAGCGGATATTAATGTTAGTGGGCAGGTAAAAGATGAAAATGGTGATGGATTGCCTGGTGTAAATATTATGGTGGCGGGTACACCCAATGGCACCTCTACCAATATAGATGGGAAATTCTCCATTAACGTTTCAGATAGCAACTCCAAGCTCGTTTTTTCTTATGTAGGCTACGTTTCACAAGAAGTAATAGTAGGGAAGCAAACCAACATCTCCATTACGCTACTTAATGATTCCAAGTCCCTTGAGGAAGTAGTTGTAGTTGGATATGGAACCGTGAGAAAAAGTGACCTGACCGGCTCTGTCTCGAAAATAACTGCAGAGAAAGTAAACGAGCGGTCAATCTCCTCCGTTGAACAATTGCTGCAGGGGCAAGTATCTGGTGTACAAATAACACAAAACACAGGGGCTCCGGGGGGTGGTATTTCGTTTAACATCCGCGGAGCTACTTCCGTAAGTGGTTCCAACCAACCCTTAATTGTATTAGACGGCTATCCGATTAATTCTGACAATGGCAGTGTAAAAATGTCAGATGGTAGCCAGTCTGGTTACCTTGCGGAACTACCTTCCGACAATGCACTGGCAAATTTAAATCCTGCTGATATCGAATCAGTAGAAATACTTAAAGATGCCTCAGCAACAGCCATATATGGATCAAGAGGATCAAATGGGGTGGTTTTAATCACTACTAAACGAGGAAAATCCGGAAAGGATAGAATCGAATATAGTTTCCGGACAGACATTAGTAAACTACCTAAAAATATTGACGTATTAAATACCAGCGAATACATTAAATATTCCAACGAAGCCTACCTGCAAAGCGGCCAAGACTCTGTGTACAAATGGGATGCCATTGCCGAATTGGAAAAAACCGATACCGACTGGCAAAGTCTGATATACCGAACCGCCATTACCCAAAATCACCAGCTCAGTATTTCTGGTGGTATGGATAAAATGAAATATGCTGTTCAGCTCGGCTACCTTGGTCAGGAGGGAATT
>CAXBLH010000372.1:0-5898 GCA_963976315.1 uncultured Dyadobacter sp. | reverse complement strand
TTACCCCACCACATGTAGGATACGAATTTAACAGGCTTATTGCAGGATCCGAGCTGTATTTTATTGATAAATGCTGCCACGCTCCCATGATGGAACATCCTGGTGAATTTAATACCATTCTAGAAAAATTTCTGGGAAAAACAGTTTCTGTACCGACTATTTGATAACTGAGGGACTATAGGCTCTTTTCTTTAATGGATATTTACAATTTTTCTAAAAAGTTGTCTGTTCACGACTTTTTTTATAGATTGGAATAATCAAATGACTCGTTATGATCGCCAACTCACTTATCAATCCTATTATTCCGACGCTAAAACTCTCTGATACAGTGAGTCTAGCCTTGGACTGGATGGACGAATTTGGAGTAAAACAGTTGGCAATTACGGACGAGGATCAGTACAAAGGAATTGTCTCAGAATCTATTTTACTGGATATTCCGGAGCAAGCAGCTACACTCGAAGAAATAATAATCCAACATCAGGATGTGTATGCACGTGATGACCAACATATTTACGAATTACTGAATATAATTCATGAATTTGGACTAACCATTATTCCAGTTCTTGATAATGAATCGAAGTTTATAGGCTCCATTGCCGTAAATGAATTGGTGGAGCGTTTTGCAAGTATACTCGGTGTAAAAGAAAAAGGTGCAGTGGTAGTACTTAAAATCCCAGAAAGAGATTATTCGCTTTCAGAAGTCAGCCGACTGATAGAATCCAACGATGTCAAGATCCTAAGTAGTGTCTATAGTAACTTTGACCCTATCGGGACTATACAAGTACCACAACTTACCTTAAAGTTAAATAAGACCAATATAACACCCTTAATAGCTACCTTAGAAAGATTTGGCTATGATATCATAGAGGCACACGCCAATGACCCCATCGACAATGTAGATCAAGAGCGTCTTGATATGCTATTGCGCTACTTAGCGACCTAGAAACTTACCTTTTCGTAGGACCCCACTGAGAAGTCAAAACTTAAGAATTCTCTTAAAAATATATTAATTGAGCGCCTGAATTTTTTAAAAGTTAATTTTGAGAGTATCTTTCGAGATAAACATACTCACCAAGGTTTTCATTTATGAAAATTGCATTCCATGGCCGAAATTTTAATGATTCCGCTCGTCCTTTTATAGAAAACATGTTTTCGGAACTTGCCCACCGAAAAATAGAAGTGGTACTATCTGCTACATTTCGAGAATTTCTGGATAAAAATCATGTTCAACATCATTCTGAACAAACCTATGTAAATTCCGATGAACTAACTACCGCCAGATTAGCGGTTAGCATGGGTGGAGACGGAACTTTATTAGAAACCATTTCACATATAGGTAAAAAACAAATTCCGACCATCGGAATAAATGTGGGGAGACTTGGCTTTTTAGCCACTGTTCCTCCTGACAGAATTACGGATATGATTACCTCCCTAGAGGCAGGGCAATTCAAAATTGATGAAAGGTCCTTGGTATCGGTTGAGTCTAATGTTCCCTTGTTCAATGGGGTTAATTTCGGATTGAATGATTTCACCATCACCAAAACGGATACTTCCTCCATGATTACGGTACATACCTATTTGAACGAAGAGTTTCTGAATTCTTACTGGGCAGATGGCCTGATTGTCTCCACACCTACTGGCTCTACTGGCTACTCCTTGAGTTGTGGCGGCCCAGTGCTAGTTCCTAACTCCGGAAATTTTATAATTACCCCCATCAGTCCCCACAATTTAAATGTACGCCCATTGGTGGTGGAAGACAATGCCGTATTGCGGTTTGAAGTGAAAAGTAGAAGTAGTAATTTTCTGGTTTCACTCGATGCCCGCTCCTGTATCGCTGACGAAAATACCCAAATAACCGTCCGCAAAGCTGAATTCTCAGCCAGACTTATCAAGATGCTGGATGATAGTTTTCTTAATACACTTAGAAGCAAACTGTCTTGGGGGCTTGATATGCGTAATTAAAAGAAATTTTAACAATTTTGACCCAATAATTTATAGTCATGCAGCTTATATTTCACCCCCTTGATCTACAATTAAAGCATACTTTCACGATTGCCCATGACTCAAGAGACGTTCAACAGTCGCTTATCGTGGAAATTCGTTCTGGGGATATAAGGGGTTTTGGAGAAGCTACTGCTAACCCCTATTACGGCATCACCATTGACAACATGGTTGCTGCCTTGACAGCAATTAAAACCCAAGTGGAGCATCGAAAATTCGATAACGCCGAGGAACTTCATGCGTTTACCAATCCACTTTTAGCACATAATCCATTTGCACAATGCGCACTCGATGAAGCAGCGCATGATTTTTTTGCAAAAAAATCCTACAAAAAATTATACGAGATGTGGGGACTAGATACCTCCTCTAACCCATTAACCAACTTTACAATTGGCATTGATACTATTGAAAAGATGGTTGCCAAAATGAAAGAACTCCCATGGCCGATCTATAAAATAAAATTAGGTACCCAAGAAGACCTCGAAATCATCAGAGCTTTAAGAGCTGAAACAAATGCGGTTTTTAGAGTGGATGCCAATTGCGCCTGGACCGCTGAGCAAACTCTAAAATTAGCTCCAGAACTCCAAAAATTAGGAGTGGAGTTTATAGAACAACCCTTACCCGCCGACGATTTTAGTGGGATGAAGAAAATCTTTGGAAATTGTCCACTCCCCATTATTGCAGACGAAAGCTGCATACTAGAATCAGATGTGAAGGCTTGTTATGAGCTTTTTGATGGTGTAAATATAAAACTTACAAAATGCGGCGGCCTTACACCTGCCAAACGTATGATTGCAGAAGCGAAAAGTTTAGGAATGAAAACCATGGTTGGCTGCATGACAGAATCCAGTGTAGGCATTTCCGCAATCGCCCACTTGCTTCCCTTATTAGATTATGTAGACATGGACGGATCTCTGCTCATTGCCAATGATCCCGCAAATGGCATCACTTTTGATTACGGCCAAGTTATTTATGCACAAGAAAACGGCACAGGTGCTAGCCTAAAATAAACATTTTCAATTCGCTTCGATTGCTATTCACATGATTTTCAATACAAATGAAATACTCGGACGAAGTATAAAACTTGACAATGGGCTGGAGTACCGCTGGTTTAGCGGCACCGACTACCTGGGAATGGCCCACCATGATGACTTTAAAGAATTTCTTGATCAAGGTATCAACCAGTTTGGACTCCATTACGGAAGTTCTCGAAATGGCAGTCTGCGTGTTGCTATTTACGAGGAAGCCGAATCCCAACTTGCCACCTTTACTCATTCCCCTTCTTCCACAATAATATCTTCGGGTATGTGGGCTGGACAACTTCTGCATAAAGAAATCGAAAAAATAGCGAGACAGCACTTAACAGACCGTTCTAACAAAATTAATATTCGTTACCATTATGCTCCCAATGTCCACCCGGCACTTTGGGGAAATGATTATAAACAAGAGCAGGCTACCTGGCCAGAGTGGGCAAAAAACACAGTCACGCTGATAGAAAGTCTACCCGATTGTATACACCTTATCCTAACAGATACCGTTGGCTCTCCACAAGTAGAACTTTTGGACTTTAGCGTATTTCAAAAATTACCTACCTCCGAAAATATATGGATGATTGCTGATGATTCGCACGGAATGGGGGTTTTGGGGCGAGAAGGAAACGGTAGTTATCAAACAATCCGAAACCACTTCAAATCCAACCTAATTGTGATTGCTTCTTTAAATAAGGCACTGGGAATACCAGCCGGAGCTATATTTTCCGAAAAATGGATCATTGAAACCATACAGAAATCTCCATTTTTTGCGGGTGCTTCACCAGCATTACCCAGCTATATGCACGTTTTGAGCCAACTAATAAGTGGTGGAATATATCAAAAACAGTACCGATTACTGGGTCAACGAATTGATCAATTCAATATAGGCTTGGGCACGTCAAGAATATTAACAGGGATTGCAAACTACCCAGTATATAATAGTAGCTCACCTACACTGTTTCAATATTTGGAAAGCAATAGAATTTTGGTGTCCAACTTTTCTTATCCTCGTCCAACGGACGCTCCTTTGACACGGCTCGCAATTAATGCCTTGCATACTGAAAAAGATATAGAAGAGTTAGTAAAAAAGTGTCTGGACTTTCCACAATAAGCTTCGCTGGCATTCCGGTAAAAATCACAAACAGCTCTAAATAAAAGAACCACCCATTGAATAGGTGGTTCCTTAATCTTAGGTTATTCAAGTTACCTTATTCATCTTCCGATAAAGGTCCTTGTAAATCTTTTTCTTCTTGCAGTTTTTCACGCTGTACTTTTGCAGAAACCAGAATACTAATTTCAAACAACATAAACAGTGGAATTGCCACCAATATCTGACTATAAATATCGGGTGAAGGCGTAATTACAGCAGCAATAATCAAAATCACGATCATGGAATGCTTTCTGTACTCTCGCATAAATGCCGGGGTAAGTATCCCCACCCTCGACAGCACATAAACCACTATTGGAAGCTGAAATGCAATACCACAAGCCAATGTTAAGGTAGCTACCAAAGAAATATAGGAAGCCAAACTAAATTCATTCTTGATGGCTTCATCGAGGGTAAAGTTTGCCAAAAAGTTAATAGCCAAAGGCGTAACCACAAAATAGCCAAAAAGTACCCCTGCAAAGAAAAGAAAGGAAACATAAAATACCGCTCCTCTTGCCGACTTTCTTTCATTGGGTTTTAAGCCGGGCTTGATGAATCTCCAAATTTCCCAAAATGCATAAGGAAAGGCAAAAACCAAACCAGCTATTACGGATGAGGTCATACTCATCGTAAACTGGTCTCCCATACCAATGGTTTGAAGACTAAAATTCAACGATTTAATACAAAGCTCTTCATAGTTCACCTTATCCGCCAAAATACAAAGCATGCGATAAGTCCAGAAATCAGGTTTGGAAGGCGCTATAATTATGTAATGATAAATTTCTTCGATAAATACAAAAGCGATAATTGCAAATACCAAAATCGAACCTGCCGCTCGAATAACATGCCATCTTAATTCTTCTAAATGCCCTAAAAAGGACATCTCGTCACCTGACTCTTCTTCTTCTGTATTCTCAAATTCCTGATCTAATGACATACTCCAATTATAATACCTGAAACAGAAACCCATGCATTGGATTGGCTAAAACCGCCGGCCAAGTATTCTATTCCAAACTCTACAAAATTATTAAATAAATACTAATTACGTCCTAAGTACGCTAATCGATTATTCTACCTTTCCTATATTGGTAAATACTTAAAAAACCCGCCGGTTAAATGCGGCGGGTTGTAATCTGTTCCTCCTAATGATTAATCCATTATAAATGGATAATCATTTTCAACGTAAACGTCGGTATAGGCCTCCGACGGGTCAGGAAACTCAGAATCTTCGGCAAACTTTACCGACTCTGCCACAATCTCCTTTACTTTTTTGTTGATAGCATCCAGTTCTTCTTCGGTAGCAAATTTGTTATCCAAAATAATTCCTCGAATCATTTCAATAGGATCCCGGTGTTTGTATTCCTCCACCTCTTCTTTCGAACGGTATTTTTGAGGATCGGACATCGAATGTCCCCGATAACGGTAGGTACGGAATTCCAAGAAGGTAGGTCCATCGCCTTTACGCGCTCTTTCTGCTGCACGTGAAACCGCCTCATGAATTGCCTCGACACTCATGCCATCAACAGGTTCAGAAGGTATATCGTAAGCTTCACCTAAGGTATAGAGTTCCGTTACATTGGAAGAACGAGCCACCGAAGTACCCATCGCATATCCGTTGTTTTCAACGACAAATATCACAGGCAATTTCCAGGTAGTCGCCATGTTAAGCGCTTCATGAAAAGCACCTTGACGGATTGCACCATCACCGAAATAACAAAT
>CAXBLH010000371.1:0-5905 GCA_963976315.1 uncultured Dyadobacter sp. | reverse complement strand
CGTTGATATATAACATGGGTACACCCGTTTTGCTCTCAACATATTCGGACACCAGACCTTGCGCATCTCCACTAATCTTTAAGTTTTCGCCCCCCATGACGGTGCCGTGCATCGCATAGTTCGCGAGGAGTGCCATTGGACTGCCATCTGCTTTTTCGAGACGGAGTAAACCGATTCGGCGGTCAACAGGGCCATCGGGATTCATACCTAATGTAGTTTTACCATTGGAAAACCGTGCTCTACGATTGATATTGGCCTGAGAAAAGCCCCAGCCAATTCCCAGTTTGGCCGGTTGAAGATTTCGCCGGGCTTCTGCGATGCCATCGATTAGCCTTTGCTCCACCATGGCCGTATAGGTTTGGTCGTACTCATGCTTATATCTTTCACCAAGAAATATAACGGGCAAACCGGGTGGGCCTACTTCTGGTGCAGAATGGGTATGCGTAACCGTCCACCACAGATTAATTGGATTGACTTTTTGCTCTTTCAAAAGCCGAGCGGCCACTTTGTCGTATTCCGAAGGAGATACCAGACAGATATCAGAAGAAACAATAAAAAATTGAGTGGTACCATCGTCCAGAGCAATAATACGGTGATAAATCTTATCATGAACACCAGTAGATTGTCGAGCCTGGTAACCTAATAGCATCTGTGGGTTATCGGGTGTAATGTCCACTTTCACCACTGCCGCTCGAAAAACTCCAGCATAAACAACAGAGCCGAAAATCTGAGATAGAAGCAAGAGTGCCAATAAGCTGTTACGAACTGTTACTGAAAAATATTCGCTATTATGATTCATTATGTTTTGGGTTTAGGAGAATTTAATTTTGTGCTGAAAGCTGCTTACTTACCTTGTTTTAAGAAGGCCAAAAGGTTTGCCATATCTTCTGGAGTGATTTGATTTTCAAGTCCTGCTGGCATCACCGACATTCCCAATGCTTTAAGTGACTTAATATTTTGTCTGGCAATCACGGTTTCTTGTCCTCCATAATTTCGGATGGTTAAAGCCGAAGGCGTTTCGGTAGCTATTAGCCCTTGAATGGTCTCTCCTGCTATCAATTCCATTGACCAAATATCATATCCGTCGGCAATGGATTGATTCGGATTAAGAATATCGCTCATAATCGACTCGGGACGGCGGTTTCGAATGGTCCCCAGGTCAGGACCATAGGCAGTGCCCTCCTTTCCGCCAAGCTGGTGACAGGCTGAGCAGTTGTTGGTAAATACCCATTTTCCTTTTTCGGAGTTTCCTGCCATAGTTAGGGCAGGGGTGTATTTTTTAATAACCTCATTTCTTCCTTCGTCTTTTTGGGTGAGTAAGGCACGGGAACGGCTTTTCAGAGCTGCATTTCCTTGAGCCATTAAACCAACACTGCGAGGCCAACCAATGCTGGAAGGGTCGATAATCTTTTTTTCAACTGCATCCAACAGGAGTGTAATGCGGGCTTCATTCCCCATAAAAGTGTTGATGGCTGCATTGCGAACATCGGGAGTGAGGGAGGCCCATTGTGACACCGCAAACTCACTAACCGTAATATCCGGAATTGCTGCAAGGGTTCGTAGGGCGGCAAGTTGTACAGCAGTAGGTTCGGTAGGCGTAATAAGACGCTTAAGGAGTTCCGTATGCTTTTTTGGGTGATCGAGCGCCAGGAAATTAATGGCAAGGACCCTGCTTTCTGAGCTGGACTTTTTATCTAGTGCTTTCTGAGTAGACTTTTCAATAGCCGTATTAGTTGCAGTGGTAGCTGGCAGTCCTGTAATACGTAATAGTTGGATAGACCCCTGTCTTAGGGCCATGGAACTATTGTTCATAGCCGCGCTGACCAAAAGGTTCTGGTCGGCTTTAAGTGCTATAGAGGCTTTCTTGTTATTTTTTAACCCCAGAGAAAGACCTTGTAATACCGCAGCCTGCCAGCCAGAATGCGAACCGTTGTCGGGTTGCAAAGATTTCTTAACAGCCGCTCGGACTTCTTCCGAAGTTCCTCCAGCACCAGTCATATTACTTAGTCGCTCCACCAATGCGTTATAAGCCGGATGATTTTTTTCGAAACGGTTCAATACCGCATTTAATAGATTGCTCTTTCCCGAAGGAGCAGCAGAAAGTGCAGCAATTTGCATCCAAGGATCTTCGATGTCCTTGAACAGCAGATTTTCTCTGACCTTGATGGACTCGGGTGAATCGATGGAGCCTAGGGTACAAAGCAGTTGAAAACGTACCTTGGCATTTTCATCCTCTTGTAGGGCATACAATGCGCTCCGTATGCCCGCATTACTAGCAAATGATTCCGATAATTTCACAGCGTTTTCCCGGACTCCTGGGGTTTGATCTTTGAGTCCATGGATAATATCCGATGGTTCCAGTAGTCCAAGTCCTTCTAATGTCCCTAGGGCATGCAACCTTCCAACAGGATTTTTCTCAGAAGTAATCATTTTTTTTAGCGTTGTTGAGACATCCGAATCATTTCGATCAATTAACAAACGCTGGGCGTTGCGGCGCCACCAGATGTTCGGGTCAGCGAGTCTTTTTAGCAACTGAGCATTGCTTAGGCTTGTCGATTTTAATTCTTTTGACAATGAATAGGGCGCTGTTCCTTTTGGGGTAATTCGGTAAATCCGGCCTTTGTCTACACCATTATATAGTGCTCCTGATTTTACGGCATCTTCTGCCATCCATTCGGGATGCTCGATTATCTGCCGGTAATAGTCTATTACATAGAGTGCGCCATCTGGCCCGGTATACATATTGACGGGTCTGAACCAGGCATCTGTGGAGGCTAGAAATTCTTTATTTGGATACACACGGCTTCCGGTAAAAGTAGCACCTTTATCACGTAATATATCGGCATGCACGAGGTTACTGACCGGCTCGGCAACAAAAGCGATGCTGTCGAAAGCTGGTGGGAAAAGCCCTCCTTGATATACCGTTGTCCCGCATGCAGAAGTAAATACGCCCAGATCGGTAAGCAACTGATTCTGTGGGTTCTGTGTGATTGGGAAGACTTCTGCAGCCGATCCATGATCTGAGATAGACTGGGTAGCATTGGAAACCAACAGGCTCGGGTTGCGGTTAAGATACGCGGCTGATATGACCTGATGAATTAGATGATTAGCATTGCTGACGAGTATATAACGTCCCCAAGTATCAAAAGAATGGCCAAATTGAGTATTCGCAGCTAGAATTTCCAGACCACTTCGGTCAGGTCGCATTCTTACGCTGCGGCCACGGGCATTATCGGGTAGGCGTGGACTGTCCTTTTTTGAGGGAAAATAGACCTCGCCGCCTCTGTCGCCAAACTCGCTTTTGTAAGTCTGGGTAGATACTGCTGGTTCATGACCCAGATAAATCCAGTTGTCCAGCCCCAGTATTGGATTGTTGAGGTTATGCTGTGGGTTTGACAGGGCAAAACCCGTGACCAAGGTGTCTCTAACATCCGCATGGCCATCTCCATTGGTATCTTCCAGGTACAATACGTTTGGTGCGTCGGTTACAATAATGCCGTTTTTCCATCTCATTACACCGGTAGGGAGCATAAGCCCTTCTGCAAAAACCTGACTGTCGTCCATTTTACCGTCTCCATTGGTGTCACTCAGTAGCTTGATTTTGCCAGAGCCACTTTTATCGAGAGGGTAGCCATGCATTTCCACTACATACATCCGGCCGTATTCGTCAATTTCTATGGAAACAGGATCGGTGACCAGGGGTTCACTGGCGATCATTTCAATCTGAAAACCTTCGGCCAACCGAAAAGTAGCCAATGCCCGGTCCGGTGGTACGTCATGGAAAGGGTTTGTTCTGGTACTACCGCCCATCGTAACAAGAAGGCAGCATAGTAGTGATACGGAAAGTAATTTTGGAATACTAAAGAAATTCATATCATATTGGAACAAAAAATGACTTCATTATAGATTAAATCTTTTCAAAAAGAGCAGCCGTTTTTAGTTCATTAAGTGGTTGGAGCTACGCCAGTTGTAAATATTTCTATGGGTTCAAGGGACTGGACCATAAACAGGCCCTTATATTTTTAAAACTACTTATAACATTAAATCTAACCACTTTATCTGTGTTTAGTAATCAGGTATTGGTTTGAGAAGCGGATTTAAGTTGAGTTTAAAAAGGACTAACACACCCGTCTTGTCAGGTCTCGACGGTATAGATATAAGTACGTAGCAACATATTCCATGGGCTATTAGGAGCATGCCAGGAGAGAAAACTAGTAGCAGTACTAAGGAGTACTTTAGCTTTTAGAGCCATTTATTATAGGATGATTTGGCAAGGATTTTAAGGGGCTACTTATGGATTACCAAGGCATCCATAAAAGTTTTATAGCCGGGAAAGAACTTCTGCGGATTGCACTTCTAAACAAGTCGAGTTAAGGTTTATTGGCAGAGCTAATTCTTAACCGTAAGAACTACCTCTGCTAATATTAATAAGTCGTATCAGTTAGAAACACTATTGAGCGACGATTGGGATACATTGGAGTAGGGCAACGTTTGAAAAGTAGTCTTTTTTACAGGATTATAGAATCCAATGATGATGGCTGGTATGAGGAGGTATGAGCAGTAGAAAGTAAATTGGCAGATGATTTATCCAGATAAAAAACACAGTCGGAGTGTTGTTGTAAAATACTCGCGGGGAATAAATTACTTACCGGTTGCTCTAAACTATCCTTCACTGCCTGCGCCTTACGTTGGTCGGGAACAGAGCAGATGATATTGGCCGATTTCATAATTTGTTTTATGGACATACTGATAGCCTGTGTGGGGACCTCCTCAAGGGTAGCGAACCATCCTTCACCCATTTGCTGTCTACGGCAGGGTTCATCAAGATTTACTATCAAGTACGGTTCTTCAGTATCAAAATCAGCGGGTGGATCATTAAAAGCGAGGTGGCCGTTTTCACCGATACCTACCAAAGCCACATCTATGGGGTGCTCGTTGATATGCTCTCCTAGTCGTTGGGCTTCGGATTTAGCATCCGATTCTGCATTAATAAGAAAACCGTTCTTTAATGGTGATACTTTATCCAGAAAACGTTCTTGTAGGTATTTTCGGAAACTCGCTGGATGCGTCGTTTTCATACCAATATATTCATCCAAATGGAACATGGTAACCTTGGACCAGTCGATACCTTCTTCCTTTGTCAACTGGTTTATAGTTTCAAATTGACTGGTGCCAGTAGCCAAAATGATATTTGCACTTCCTTTTGTAAGTATAGTATGACGTATGAGGGTTGCTGCTTTTGAACCTGCCGCTTGCCCTAACTCTTCACTTGTATTCGTTATTACGATTTTCATTTAAACGTTTTAGTTTAATTCATTTTAAGATAGTAGGGATATTTATAAGTATTTTTCTGACTATTTTTTTCCTCTTGATGCCAGCCGTGTAGCTGTTGTATATTTTATCCGAAGGCCTTCTGAACTTTACTTAATAATGTCACAGGTAAAGCCTAATGAGCATAAACCTGTGACATTAAATAGACTTTATCACGATTTATTTAGAATTGCAATGAGCAATAGGCTGCTAAGTTTTTTCCTGAAACCGATTTTCAAGCTGCATGATAACCCTTCGTAACTACTCATTCGTGATAAGGTATAGTCTTTATTTATCCTTGAATCCAGTTTCGCTATCAAACTTCCTCTGGAACTACAAATGGCTTGCGGTACACTGCCGTTAACATGGTATCTGCTTCCGAATCATTTGCAAATTTTTCGTAGTCACCCATAAACCGAAGTTCACGTCCCAAACGGTAAGAGATGTTGGCAATCAATGGAAGAGTTGTGGAGTAAAAACCTTCTCTAATATCACAATGCAGGGAGTCACTGTTTCCAGCTCTTACCGCCTCAATGAAATTGATATAGTGTTCTGCACCGCCAGCAGCTAACAAAAATGAAGGGTCGTCCACCTT
>CAXBLH010000370.1:0-5913 GCA_963976315.1 uncultured Dyadobacter sp. | reverse complement strand
GCGGTGTCATTTAACGTCTGCTTTACAGTCACTAAGCTACTGTTTAAATAACGGCTATTTTCACCTTTATCCACTTTCAATTCCTCAAATCCTTCTTCAATATCCACCCATAGTTGATCCTGGTTGGGCGGCATAGCATTCCAGCTGGCATAAGGAATCAGCACTACTGGATACTCTAAACCTTTGGATTTATGAATGGTAGTAATCCTTAAAGCGTCCGTTCCTTCCGGAACTATAATGGAAGTTCTGAAACGCTCAGTTTCCCAAAAACTAAGGAAATCACCCAAATAATTACCCTTATTATTACTAAAATCCAGAATTACATCTAAAAAGCGAAACAAATATTCGTTTTCAGTACTTTCGTGATTAAGAGAAAAGGAACGAATGAGCGTCTCGGTTAATTCAAATAGTGACAACTGCCTAAGTCGAAACGCATCTAATTCAATATTCCACGCCTGAAAATATTTCAGAAATTCGTCCAAGCTTAAAAGTTCTGATACTCTTTTTATTTCTATAAAATCTGACGAAGCCGGAATAGAACCACATACTTCCAAATGGAATAAATACATGGCTTCATACCGCGTGAGCGTATCACTACTATTTTGTAAAACCTTTAATATTGAAATTAAAAAACCTATCGATCTGGTATTCGCCAGTGTCAGAGCATCATCCGAAATTAAAGGAACGCCACGCGTATTTAGTGCTTCGGCAATCAATGCTGCATTTTTCTTGGATCGGCATAAAATCGCAATATCACTCCATTGATAACCCTCTATCCTTACTGCATCAATTAATTCTAGGGTTTTTTCAAGAATGGAATCGTTTACTTCATCAGGCGTTTCGTCAGAGTCGCGGTCTTTATTTGTATCACAAAAATCTATTTGGACATGTCCCCCTGTTTTAACACCTTCTGGAATTTCTTGTTGAAAATATTGGTCAAATACCTTGCCAACCATAGGATACTCCACACTTAATGAAGCACTTATATGTTCAAATAAAGTATTATTAAATTTGGTAATTTCAGCGAAACTCCGTCTGTTGGTACGTAAATGATCGACCACCAAATTGGCTGAAACAGTTCTTAACCGCTCTTGAAGTAATTTATTATTCACCAACTTATTAGATAAATCCATTACTTCATCTTGCGATAAATGTAATATCAAATCCATGTCTCCACCTCTAAACCGATAAATAGATTGTTTGGCATCTCCCACTGCTAAGTTGAAGTGGCCTTCTCCCAAAGCATTTTCGATCAATGGTAATAAATTAGCAAATTGCAGCTTGGATGTATCCTGAAATTCATCCAAAAGAATGTGTTTGTACCTTTCTCCAATACGTTCAAAAATAAACGGAATCGGTTCGTTTGCAACAATCTCGCTAATTCTACGATTAAAATCAGATATATGCACCTGATTGTGTTGGCGTAATAACCCATCAAATTCCTTTCTAATTTCACCCAATAAAGATAAATGGTACAAGTGCTTATCTAAGGACTGGAACAGTATAATTCGAGCGAAATTATTTTCCCGAATTAAATCTATCTTATAAAAAATAGTGCTGAGCTCGTCTTTTATACTATCAATGCCTTCTTTAGTAATTTTGGATGGTTTTGAAGCATACCATTTATCTTCTTCGACCGACTTATAACAATACGAGTTAGGGCTGTCCCACAATTTAAAACTTTCACTACGTGCATAATAGTAAGCATAAATACCCCTAGCACCTTGAAAAAAATCTTTATCGATTAAGTTCTCCTGATTCAACAATACCATTGCAGAATTGGCCAAGCTCACAATTTCAGCCTCCTTTTCTTTTTTAAAATTTCTAATTTGAGATCTGATTTGCGTCCAGTCTTCCATGGACAAATCGGCAATTTTTCTCATTTTTAAGTAAGCCTCTTCGTTAAGCAAAATTTCGGCCGACTTTCTTATTGCTTCGGGTAAGGCTCCCCAACTACTTCCTTCTTCCGCCTTTTCATGGTAGTAACTTTCTACAATTTCGGTAAGCACATCTTCCCCTTCCTGACCTATTCGAGCGAGAAGTCTATCCACCGCATCTTTTAGTAAATCTGCGTCAATTTTGGTTTCAAAAACAAAAGGTAATCCTAGTTCATCGGTAAAGCTACTTACCAAACTTTTGGTAAATTTATCAATAGTCATGACCGAAAAATCCGAGTATCGGTGTAATATCCTGTAAAATAGCAACTTGGACCTGCCTGAGATTAATTCCCGCGCAGCAGCATACAATTCAGAATCTTCCAAAGTCTGAGGGTACAACTCTGACACAATAGCATGAAACATGGGGTGGACCTCTACCACACTATTATCAATTTTTGCAAATTCTCCCAACATCGACAAAATTCTGCTTTTCATTTCATTGGCAGCAGCATTGGTGAATGTCACAGCAAGTATGTGCTTAAAATACATTACCTCCGAGGTGTGAAGCGCTAACTTTAGATATTCTTTTGTCAGGGTATATGTTTTTCCTGATCCGGCAGAGGAGCTATATACTTTAAACACGAATTGAAAATTAAGATAAATAAATTGCAGATAAGTTACAAAAAATGCAGGCAAAAGCCTGCATTTTTCATTATCCAAGATATTGTAAATTTCTTACAGGTTGAAACGAATTCCACCAGAAATATTGGGACTCAAATAAAACGGACGTGGCAATAGTTCAAGATAGGTACCTCCTTCTAAAAAAACAGAGATTCTATTATCCGGCAGGAAATACTCAAACCCACCCAAAGCAGATCCACCTAAACTGATATTTTTTTCATAATCCCCATTAAGACGAGATGGATACGAGCGGCGGCTATTCACCTGGCCACCTAATCCGTAATAAATATGCAGCGCTTCTGAATTAAAAAATGGAGTGTGCCACAAATAATGAACCTGTACGGACAACCCCGTATTTCTATAATCTCCGTCCTCTCCTCGGTATTTTCTATTTTTAGCCAAAACACCACCATAGGTGCCAATGGTCACATCAATGGCTTGTATATTATTGAAATATTTTCTGATGTTCACCCCAGTTGGTTCACCAGCCTTAAAACCAACTGCCCAATTGGAATTTTGTGCAAATGCAACATGAAGGCTTAATAATCCGATGATGGTAAAAAGTATTTTTTTCATTGTTTATTTCAGAATTTCCGATGTTAATGCGTCTTAGTACCCTATTATAGATTGTTCATTTCTTGAATACAACGACTCAATCTTATTTAAAATTTCAATTTTGCCACTAAATTATAGCAACTGTTGCAAATTTTTTCAAGGCGTCCAATAATGTATCATTTTCTTCTAAGGTACCCACCGTAATTCGCAAACTTTCCTCACACAAATGAACCCGAGAGCGATCGCGCACAATTATAGTTTGATTCAAAAGATACTTCATCACTGCCTTTGCATCTTCAAATCGGACCAATAGAAAATTAGAATCCGTTGGAAATACCTTCAAAACAAATGGTAATCCTTCCAATTGAACAGTAAGCCGAGCTCGCTCTTTCAAAATTTCAGAAACCATCGTATCCTTTTTATCAATATAATCGAGTCCAGCAAGTAAAGCCTGCTGCGTAGGTAAACTAATGTTATAGGGAGGTTTTATTTTATTTAAAATAGTTACTAATTCAGGCGAAGCAAAACACATACCTACACGTAAACCAGCTAAACCCCAGGCTTTTGAAAAGGTTTGTAAGACCACTAAATTTCCAAATTGATTAATCCTGCTAATCCAACTCTCACGATTTGTAAAATCAATATAAGCTTCATCCACTACCACCAAACCGTTAAAATTTTGAAGTAATGTTTCAATATCTTTATCAGACATCAAATTCCCAGTTGGATTATTAGGACTACACACCCAAATAATTTTAGTATTGGGAGTTACAGCCGCAAGTACGGCCTGTGTATCAATCTGGTAGTCATCTGTAAGCGACACTTTGTCTATATAAACATCATGGATAGATGCACTTACCTCATACATTCCATAAGTAGGTGGTAAAATAATAACACGGTCTTTTCCGGGTTGACAAGTGGCACGTATTAACAGATCAATCGGCTCATCACTTCCATTTCCGAGGTAAATTTGCTCTTTTCGAGCAGGTTTTATTGCTGTTAATCTTTCCTTGATTTCAGACTGGTATGGGTCGGGATACCGATTATAATTAGCAGCAGTAACAGATCCAATGGGGTTCTCATTCGCGTCCAAAAATACACCACTATGCCCAGTATATTCGTCGCGAGCGGATGAATAAGGAGCCAAATTAAGAATATGAGGTCTTAAAATTTTATTGAGTTCAAACGATTGCATACTATTTCTAATTTATTCCACTTTTGCTAATCTGATACTTACCGCATTTTTATGTCCAATTAAGGATTCTGCTGCTGCCATTTTTTCCACAATAGGCCCCAATGTATTAAGTCCTTGACGAGAAATATGTTGTACTGTTATTTTTTTAACAAAGCTATCCACCGAAACCCCACTATACGCCTTGGCATATCCATTGGTAGGCAAGGTATGATTGGTACCTGAGGCATAGTCGCCACAAGATTCAGGTGTATAATTCCCTAGGAAAATTGATCCTGCATTGACAATTTCATTAGAAACCTCTTCTGCATTTTCAATACTTAAGATTAAGTGTTCCGCCGCATATTCGTTAAGAATATCCATGGCTTCTGCATGAGAAGCCACTAGGATTGCCTTACTATTACTAATGGAAACTTCGGCCATTTCCTTTCTAGGCAATTGCTGTAATTGAACTTCAACAGATTTTAAAACACTGTTAATTAAGTCTCTATTCGTAGCTACTAGCAACACTTGGCTATCAGCACCGTGTTCGGCTTGAGATAGTAAATCAGCTGCAACAAACTCAGGAACAGCAGTAGTGTCTGCATAAACGGCCACTTCCGAGGGGCCAGCTGGCATATCAATCGCTACTCCTTCTTTACTAACCAACATTTTGGCCGCCATAACATATTGGTTACCAGGCCCAAAAATCTTATACACTTTTGGTACCGACTCCGTACCATACGCCATGGCAGCAATTGCTTGAGCACCTCCAATTTTATAAGCTTTGGTAACACCCACCAATTTAGCGGCATATAATATAGCTGGATGGTCGGAAGGGGTACATAATACGATCTCCTTACAGCCTGCAATTTGAGCTGGAATACCGAGCATCAGCACCGTACTAAACAGGGGTGCAGTACCGCCAGGGATATAAATCCCTACTTTTTCGATTCCAACACTCCTTCTCCAGCAGGTTACACCGGGCATGGTTTCTACTTTTTCAATTTCTTGAAGCTGTTTCTCGTGGAAACTGTAGATATTTTGATAAGCCTGCTGAATAGCTGTCTTTAGCCCCTCATCCAGAAGCGATTCGGCATTCTGAATTAAGGATTCCGAAAACCCAATTTCAGATAGTTCAACGCCATCAAACTTCTGAGCAAGTCGTCTTATGGCAGCATCCCCGTTGGTACGAACATCTTCTAATATTGGAGAAACTCTTGCTTCTATTTCTTTAAAATCCTGAACGGGCCGCGTTAAAATAGTAGGCCAACTTTGCTTTTCAGGAAATTCAAATATTTTCATTTTTATAGCTTTTTGATCCTAATGGATATCCTGCTTATAAGATCATTTTCTCAATAGGAATCACCAAAATTCCTTCGGCTCCCGCCTGACGAATTTTTTCAATATTTTCCCAAAAATCGTTTTCATTAATTACCGAATGCAAAGAACACCAGCCTTCCTGTGCCAAAGGCAAAACAGTAGGAGAACGCATTCCTGGTAAAAACTGGATAATATTATCAACGGCATCAACTGGACAGTTCAATAAGATATATTTATTGTTTTTAGCCACTTGTACCGCGTTAATACGGAACAATAATTGATCTAATAAAACCTGCTGGCCTTCCG
>CAXBLH010000369.1:0-5913 GCA_963976315.1 uncultured Dyadobacter sp. | reverse complement strand
TTTATTTTGTGCTACTTTGGCAATAAGCAAGCCAATAGGCCCACCACCCAATACCACGGCAGTTTCCCCAGCAACCAACTCACTAAGCCTAACGTCATGACAAGCCACCGCCAAGGGTTCGGTCATAGCGGCTAATTTTAAATCCGTTTCGGGCTGTAATTTATGAATGGTAAAGGCGGGTACATTCCAATACTGCTGCATGGCTCCTGGGCTATCCACACCTATGAACTTCAATTTCTCACAAACATGGTTATAGCCTTTATCCGAATCCTGAATACCACGGTCGTCTAAGGGACGAACCACCACTTTATCGCCCACTGTAATACCTGCTACATCCGCAGCCACCGCATCAATCACCCCCGACATTTCGTGGCCGATGGTTTGCGGTATTTGCACCCTTTTGTCCATATTTCCATGGTAGACATGTACATCCGTACCACATATACCTACATAGGCTACTTTGATTCTTACTTCTCCCGAAGCCGGTTCTTCAATGGCTTTTTCGATTACTGAAAAAGTTTTATTTCCTTGATATACGGTCGCTTTCATTAACTATTTTATAATTATTTGGTTTTGTCTTTTTCTCCTTTGGCCACGTGCTTGGTTACCCTTTCAGAGGTAAACCCCATGATACTCTGGTAATTTCCATTGTTGTAAATGTGGGTTAACCCCCAGCGCAGAATTTCAGTCGGCTCCTTTTCATTATCCGCCGAACGGTTCAAACCAATGGCATGAGGTGCATCTTTGATTGACGACATAATATTGAAGTTAATACCGTCTTCTGACCACTGTATGGTGTTTTTTTCGGGACCATCCGTTGTGATCAGGGCAGCGATTCCTCCCTTATAGGGCCACACACATATCTCATGACCACTGTTACTTATCGGATTGTACGGCGACTTCACATAGGGTCCAAGTGGGTTATCGGCAATGGCAACACCATGACGTATTTGGCGACCACCAAAGGTGATTTGCTCGCCCATTTGCTCGCCTTTATAATACAAATAAAATTTCCCTTTGTATGGAACGATACAGGGATCATGCACCTTATGACTGTCAAAATCTCCCTTTTTAACGACATTAAAACGATTGTCTTCCTCCCCTGCCCAAACGCCGTTATCAGCAGGACTCAAAATAGGCTCTTTGCTTTTCGTCCAAGGGCCATTGGGTGAATCCGACCATGCCAAACCTACCTGGTTTTTCACACGTACCATATAGGGAGACTTGACCGTTTGGTAACATAGGTAGTATTTACCCTCAAACTGCATAATTTCAACCGTAAATACGGACCTGTCGTCATAGGCTCCTTTTTCGCCTCTGGCGACTGCCATACCTTCTTCTTTCCAGGTTTCACCGTCGGAAGACGTTGCATACCAAATATCGCAGCGATCCCAAGGAAAAACCTTCTCATTTTCGATGTCGCCCGCAAAACCCTGGGTAGGCCCTACACTTTTACTATACCATACATAATATTTGTCAGCTACCTTAATGACCGCACTCGGGTCACGGCGTACAACGCCCTCTTCATAAGCCAAATCCCCTTTCAAAGGCTTTGGCTGGCTGAACTGGATAAACCATTCATTACCAATTTTGGGCCATTTCAAGGCGCGCAGCGTGGCAGCGCTTAAATGCTCTTTATCGGTGATACCCAAAAAATCGACCTCTTCGTCAGTAACCTCGACTTTTACACCACCGTCCGGGTGGTTAGATTGCTGCTTGCTACAAGATGCAAATGCCAACAACGCAAAAAGCGGCAAAATGCTGTAAAGGGTTCTTTTCATCGTTAATTATGATTTGTAAAAATTAGATATTTAGGTATTGGTTAATTTATTTAAACGGATTGCTAACTACTGCTTACCATTAGTATATACGTATATGGTATAGAGTCGATTTTTCTAGTACTGGTCTTACCCCCAATTGGTCAAGCACCGAGAGGGTATCTCGTCTTGAGATACAACGGCTTGTTGTTAAAAAGTTTGACGATAACTTCCAACGATAAGCGTTATACGGACAATTTTTTATACACCAGCTTACCAAACTCCGCACCGGCTTCACGAAGTCCTAGTTTCAACTTTCCTAAATGTGGATAAATAGTAAAAAACCAATTTCCTCATAAGCGAATCGAACGGCACAAAAAATAGGACTCAATTCTCATTTCAAAAAACTATGTTCGTGATGGATTAAAAAATCATTTAAAATGGACTACCTCATTTAACCATAGAAAAAGTGATATACCTTGTTCTTACTTCTGTCTTTTTATAGTGGTGATATTCTTAATTTATGTACCAAATTGCCGCTCCCTGCTGTGCTATTGTGAGGTATCAAAGAACGTTAAGTATTCGGTTCAAATAGAAAATATAGACTAGACAAAAACTCAACAAATGCTATTTTTTATAATTTTAAGCCTATAATAATGTCAGTTTTAAGGATTTTGTCTGGTTTTAAGGAGTCAAATCTTCAAATTTGTTCGTAATTTGGCCATTGAAGAATTGGTAGTTAAATTCCGTATTTTAGAAAATGTCAGATTTTTAAAGTTCTAACATAACGAAACACCAATGAAAATTGAATGGAGAACCTGAATTGAATAATGTAGCCACGTAGCTGGCATACAAATCAACACATCAACGTAACCATTTTATACTAGCACCTTCAACCATACCATCATTTAGTATTCTAACTTTCGTTTCAGAAATATGAATTTTCGTAGCCATTTTTTTTGTGTACTCTTATTTATAATTGCTTTAACTCAAACCACCTATGCTCAGGACACCACGAGTCCTTTTCGGGAGAAAAATAACAAATCCAAAAACCCGAACGTGAATGATCGGATTTCAGTACTAGAAAATAGCTATTATAAAAGCCTTGCAAATAAAGACACGGCAAAGGCGGTGATCGACCTCATTACCTTATCCAACGAAAGAGCCAATAATGCGCAATATGGAAAAGCTTATGATGGGTATTGGGAAGCACTTTCTTTGGCCGACCGTTCCCATGATTCTGTAGCTATTGCACTTACCTATCACGGATTGGGCTGGTTATATAGTATTTATCGTAGAAGTGAAAAAGCAACGGACTACTTTAATTTATCGTTGGAAATCAATAAAAGGCTTAAAAATTACAAGCCGTATCAACAAGCTTATCGGCAAGATTATTATGCCCTACTCATCCTTTATCGCAAGGAGCTTAATCTCAAAATGGCCAGAACCTACTTAGACAGCAGCAGGATCACCTTAAAGTATGACCCTGAATTTAAAATTACAAGCTCTTACATCGATGCAGAAGAGGGATATATTGTATTTTTAGAAAAGCAACCTCAAAAGGCCTTAGACATTTTATTGCCGGCACGAACCCATTTTGAAAAGGACAACAATAGCTATCTAATTATTTTGGATACCTTTTTGGGTGACATTTATAAATCTTTAAAAGCATATCCCAAAGCCAATTTTCACTATCAGGAAGCCCTAATGCTTATAGAAAAGTACGGCGCGCACCTGGACCTGAAACCAGAGTTATACGAAAACCTTTCCAAAACCAGCGAGCTATCGGGTGACTATCTGGGTGCTTACCGCATGTTACAACTTTCCAAAAATGCCACCGAGGACCAGTTCGGTAGTAGAAGCAATTCCAATAGGGAATTACTGGAAATCAAAGATCAGTACCGTGCAACAAAAGAAAAACAAACGTTTTTGGAACAAAAGCAACGGCTGGAACAATTAGAGCGAGAAAAGAAAATTGAGGATTTAAAGTCAGTTATCTCCTTGGGAACCCTCATATTTTTATTTATTACCGGACTACTCTTTTACAGGCATCTCAGAGCCAAACATAAAATAGAGAAGCAAGCGCTCACTCGCCAGCAAGAGCTAGAGATCAAAAAAGGGCAAGAAATTCTTGAAATAAAAAACAAGGAACTAACCACTTCCACCCTCCGAATCATTGAAAAAGAAGAGTTACTTTCCGAACTAAAAGGAAAACTGGGCGAACAAAAGAAAAACCCCAATGCCGACGAAATCAATAAAATTATGAAAAGTATTGATTCCAGTTCTTATAACAATTGGGAAGAATTTGAAGCTCGATTTTCATCCGTTAATGAGTCCTTCTACCATACCTTGTCCGAGCAGTTCCCCAGTCTTAGCGCTGGTGACAAGAAAATATGTGCACTCATCAAATTGAACTTTTCAAGTAAGGATATGTCCCGGCTTTTGGGAATTTCTACTGAAAGTGTGCATACTACTCGCTACCGACTCCGAAAAAAATTAGACCTCAGTAGAGAGGTAAATTTGTCGGATTTTATTCAAGGCTTATAGTTTTGACATAGACCGTTCCCTACCCAATTCACTTATTATAGACGCTTTTTTGTGGAATATTTCGGATATTGGTCACGGCCAAACCAGTTTTTTGAGCCTGACTACCTGCACAATAACCCAGTAAGAGGCCTTTTTTGGTAAAATGAATGGCTATATAACAGTACCAGCCATCGGGGTCTGTTTCTATATTTTGAGTGTTTATCCAGGTTTTTCCTTCGTCTTTTGAAATGGCTATTGTGAGTGGTGTCCTTTTGCCTTTTATCTTGGAATCGCTGCCATCGTTATTATTCCAAACCATTAGTAAATCACCCGTTTTCGGAATTCTTGAAATCGAAGCGGGTGAAAGCGGCGAAGAAATGGTACTTGGCATAATGGGACTCCAACTTGCACCACCATCTTGTGAATAGGAAAGTTGCTGAACGCCGCCACTAGCGCGGATAAACATCATCACTTTTCCATCTTTTAGCGCTACTAATCCTGGTTCTTGGGTAATAATTTCGGTGGTATCAGGTACTGCACCGGAAGATTTCCAGCTCATGCCATTGTCATCAGAATAATAACTGAATAAAGTGGCTTTATTCTGCCAAACCCCATCCACACTCCTGTGAAGCGCAACTGCCATGAGTAATCTGCCTTTTTTAAGCTGAATGACCCGGTTGTTATTTAATACAAAATAACCCTGTTTGTCGGTAATACAGGGGGTGGGATCGCTCCAAGTTTTGGCTTCATCTGTAGAGATACGCATCATGGGTATACAATCCGTTTGGGAGTTTTTGCGCAAATAAAATAGCGCAATTTTCCCATTTTGAAGTCGTAAAAGTGAAACCGACATCACATTCATCCCTCCTTCATTAGGGATCACTAACTGGTCCTGGTCGGTCCAGGTTCTGCCCCCGTCACTAGACTTACGGGCTGCTAAATAGGCTGGAGCATGGTCGCTGGTAGACTTACCTGTATAGCGGCTATAGATAAAAAGGATACTTCCATCTTTGAGTGTCACAAAATCACCTTCACTATTACGCGGATTGTCATCACCTGGTTGAAGGGTTAATGCTATTTGCCCTATTGGATTGAGCCCCTTTTGGGCAAAAGCAACGGATGAAAACGACGTTAGCAGGGTAATTAAGAGTATTATTTTGTTGAATTGCATTTGCTGGACAATCGTTTTTTTAGATAGTATACTGGGGAATCTTAAGCAGTTCGCCATTTTTCATGGCCGACTGGTGGGCTACGATTCCCGCTACTGTCAAGTTTAAGGCCGTCGCTATATTCACCAAAGGCTGCCGGTCTTGAAGTATGGAGGATATAAATTCATCGGTAAGCCTTCCGTGCGAACCGCCATGACCTCCTTCCGAAACGCCAGCAGGTAAACCTGGCCTTACCAAATCGGGAAGCACTTTTTCATGCCCTTCATATTTACCATAAAAGGAGCCTTTTTGTCCTCTGATCCTACCCTTTTCGCCATGGTCGCCCGGAGAATCCCAGCTCACCGCCATCCGAGACATCCCGCCTTCACTAGTACGGAAAAGTGCAATTTCAGTTCCGAAAGGGTTTTTATAGCGGTTGTTAGCCGGTTGGAGATGCGGCACCTTACTGGGGGTTCCCAAAC
>CAXBLH010000368.1:0-5940 GCA_963976315.1 uncultured Dyadobacter sp. | reverse complement strand
GGGCTATATCCGGGTCACCCACTATCTGATAAAGCTGATCAATCAAAAATGGATTTTTAGTTTTTGTTATCCGGTATTCGTATCGCCGATGCGAAGCGGCAAACCTCGAATTTAAATCATCCGCCACCTCATACAAATGATAAACCGCTATATCGCTTGGGACGATACCGTTAAGTCTTACTATTAAATTCTTGGGAAGAACAATTCCTTCTGGAAGATCAAAATGTGCAAATTGCTGAACGGCATGTACTCCCGTATCGGTGCGGCTACTTCCGGTAAGTTCAATAGTAGTACGAAGTACCAATGACAAAGCATTTTCTAGTAGTTCTTGCACGCCTACTGCATTTTTTTGCTTTTGCCATCCATGGTAAGCAGTGCCTTTGTAGCTGAATTCTATAAAATAACGCATTCCACAAAACTAATATAAAGTACTATCAAATAGGATTTCGTGAATGATATTGCAAAAATTTCTTTCAAGTGCATTACCTTTGATTTCCACTATTTGAGGATGAATATGCATACGGAAGACAAAAAAGACGAGAAAAGTTTAAATTTTATAGAAGAAATTATTGATAATGATATCCAGTCGGGTAAATACGACAGCATTGTCACTCGTTTTCCACCTGAACCAAATGGCTATTTACATATCGGCCATGCGTCAAGCATCTGTTTAAATTTCGGTTTGACAAAAAAATTCCCGGGCTATACCAATCTTCGATTTGATGATACAAATCCAACGACTGAGGATACGGAGTATGTTGAAAGTATTAAAAATGACATCAAATGGCTTGGTTTCGAATGGAAACACGAGTTGTTTGCGTCCGACTACTTTGATACCTTGTACGACTATGCTATCAAGCTCATCAATATGGAGCTGGCGTATGTGGACGATTTGAAATCAGAAGAAATAGCAACACTTAAAGGTACGCCAACGGAGCATGGCAAGAATAGCCCCTACCGTGACCGCACCATAGCAGAAAACCTGGATCTTTTTGCCCGAATGAAAGCAGGTGAATTTCCAGATGGTGCCAAAACGCTTCGTGCCAAAATAGACATGGCGCATACTAATATGCTCATGCGCGACCCGATTTTATACCGTGTAAAGCATGCACACCACCACCGTACAGGCGATACTTGGTGTATTTATCCCATGTACGATTTTGCTCATGGACAAAGTGATTCGATCGAAACGGTATCACATTCTTTGTGTACCTTGGAATTTGCCCCACACCGTGAGCTTTATAACTGGCTCATCGATAAACTAGAGATCTACCCTTCGCACCAATACGAATTTGCCAGAAGAAATCTTAATTATACGATCACTAGCAAGAGAAGGCTGTTGCAACTAGTGAAAGAAAACCATGTGAATGGCTGGGACGACCCACGCATGCCCACCATTAGCGGAATGCGACGAAGAGGTTATACACCTGAAAGCATCGTGGAGTTTTGCGACAGAATTGGTGTTGCCAAACGGGATAATATGATCGATATTGGTCTTTTAGAGTTTTTGGTACGTGAAGATTTAAATAAAAAAGCAACACGTCGAATGGTGGTATTGGACCCCATCAAGGTGGTGATTACCAATTTCCCAGAAGATAAAGTTGAAATGCTATCCAGCGAAAACAACCCAGAAGATCCAGAATCAGGCGTTCGGGAGATTCCTTTTACCAAATCGCTGTATATTGAAAAAGAGGATTTCATGGAAACGCCTGCCAAAAAATACTTCCGATTGGCACCCGGCAAAATGGTAAGGCTAAAAAGCGCCTACATTATTCAGTGCGATGAAGTCGTAAAGGATAGCGAAGGAGAAATCACGCAACTCAACTGCAGTTTAATAGAAAATAGTAAAAGTGGTTCGGACACTTCAGGTATCAATGTTAAAGGAACGCTTCACTGGGTATCAGCAACAGAGAATTTGCCGGTTGAAATACGATTATACGATCGCTTATTCAAGGTAGAAGATGCGGCAAACCAAGAGGGAGACTTTAAGGAATATCTTAATCCAGAGTCATTAATCACCATCACAGGCTATGCAGAACCAGATCTTGCAAATGCCAAAACAGGTGCGCATTTTCAGTTCTTAAGAAAAGGCTATTTCACTGCTGACCAAGAAAGTACCGCACAAAAAGTCATTTTTAATAGAACCGTAACGCTTCGTGACAACTGGGCAAAAGGCGGAAAATAGCATTTTGTTTCTTTTCATAAAGCATTACTCCCATTACCCTTCTAATTCGGAAGGGTAATTTTTTTTGACTATTTATACTTAGAATGTTTTTAAATAAAAAAGGAGCCTTATATTTGTACTCTCAAATGTGATATATCAAACTGAATACAGTGAGTACAATAAACGAACTTTTTAGTACCCCCATTGGTCTAAGTTACCAGTGTGATCGTTCTTCTAAAATAGTACTGGAATTTAAAGAGGAGGTAGCGTTCTTCCGCATTCAGGATTTTTTAATTTTCCGTCGGCTGATTAACAGTTTCGATATTCGCAGTAAAATATTTGATTTATCCGACGAATCGGATTATCAATTTATCGAAGCTCCTAAGCTGAATCTCTACAAGAAATTATCGCTTTGTGAATTAATTCAACTTCGTGATCTTGTAAATGGTACTCATTTTGCGATTGAATTGAATTCTTTCTTACACGAAACCTTATACACGAATACCGAATTGGTGTAATCAAAAAGGGGCTTCGTATTAGACCAATTATAAATTTGCCAGACCGTTTGTTAGTTTGAACTATACTGAACTATTTGCACTTATCACTGTATAATAAAATTGAAATAAAAACATGAAAGATCTATTAAGACAACATACTTCGTTAAAAGAAGAAATTGAAATATTATTAAATAACCAAGTAAAAATGGAGGCAGAAGCTTCTGCAAAATACTTGGCTATGGCCTCCTGGTGCGACAGAAATGGTTTCAAAAATAGCGCAGGCTTTTTTGCAAGCCAGTCTGACGAAGAGCGTATGCATATGCTCAAAATATTTAACTTTATTATGACCGTAGGCGGTACTGCTATTGCTCCTGAAACTCCGGCTGTAAAACAGGAGTTCTCTTCTTTTAGAAGTGTTTTTGAAACTGCCCTTCAAAGTGAAATAGCCGTTACACAGTCTATCAATAGAATTGTAACTGCTAGCCGTAATTTAGAAGATTACGCAACTGAAGGCTTGATGCAGTGGTTTGTAAACGAACAAATTGAAGAAGAAGACAATATGCGTCGTGCTCTTGAGCTTTTTGACGTAATAGGGGAAGAAGGAACAGGACTTTATCACATTGATAAAGCCATTGCAAAATTAAATACTGCTGGCGGCCCTGGTGCTGTATAGGTATTCCTATTAAACGCAAAGCCAGGCTGGAAAGTCTGGCTTTTTTTTGGTTTAATCCTGAGAAAAACCTTTGACTTGATCCATTACCAGCCCAAAAAATAGACACAAAACCGCCATACTTGCTACATTTGAATGCAAAATTGAGCAAATTTAAGTTTCCAATAGGAATCTAACGCAGACTTCAACGTATATGAATTATTTAGATGAGTTTAAAAAATTCATTTCTAGCCATCAACTTAGCACGGGTATTAGAATTACCCTAGGGGCAGTTTTGCCCAGCCTAATACTGCAACATTACGGCATACTGGGGCAGTATATTGCTTTCCCCCTGGGCACCTTGTTATTAGGAGCCACAGACTCTCCCGGGCCGTATAGTCGCAGAAGAAATGCCTTGCTCATCGCAATTGCTACCTATTTGTTCGTAGCGCTCACAACAGGCATTTTAAGAAGCTCACCTGTTACTGTGTTTTTCTTAATCATATTCTTTGGAATAACGCTTTCTCTTGCAGGTGTATACGGAAATAGGGCCAATAGCATCGGGCTCATCGCTTTGCTTGTTTTTGTATTTAATATTGACGACCACCTTAGCGGAAGCCTAGTATTACGCACTGCGCTTATATTTACTTTGGGTGGCATTTGGTATTTCATTTTATTCCTAGTCCTACAAAAACTCCGCCCCTATACGCTTATCAAACAGTTACTGGGGGAAAATTTCACGGAATTAGGCAAATTGCTGGCCATAAAAGCGGGCTACTATGGAGCCACCCCTAACTATGATGCTCTCTTTAGCCAAATGATTCACCAACAGGTAACTTTGCGGGAAAATCATGAAAACCTTCGGGAAATTCTCTTCAAAACCAGAGAGTTCGTCAACGAATCCAACAATACAAGCCGGACGCTAATGCTTATGTTTCTGGATAGTATTGACCTGTTTGAAAGAATACTTAATTCCCAGCAAAACTATGAGCACCTGCATAAGGCTTTTAACGATACCCGGATTTTAAAATTATTTGGCACCTATCTTACTTGGTTGGCCAATGATATTGGACAAATTGGTATTGCCATACAAAGTAGTACTGCGTCCCATTCCAAGCACGATTTGGACGAAGCATTTAATAAGTGTCAGCGGGCCTTTGAGTCGTTACGGGAACGAAAAATGACTCAAGACAATATGGAAGATTTTATAATGCTGCGCCAAATTCTGAACCGAATGCAGGACATCACCGAGCGAGTTCAAAAACTTCACCGTGCTACCACTTATGACTCCAAATTTTCCGAGGGATTTCATATAGAGGTCAACTTAGAAAACTTCATTCCCAAACAAGAATACCATCCTCGGATTTTATTAGATAACATATCCTTAAAATCGGGGCATTTCAGGCATGCTATTCGTGTTACATTAGGGATTCTTATTGGATTTATTGCTTCACTGGTTTTTGACTTTGGACATGGTTACTGGATTTTACTAACCATTGTAACCATCATGAAACCAGCATTTAGTATTACCAAACAGCGCAACATTTTCAGAATAGGAGGTACATTTACTGGCTTGGCAATCGCATTTACCCTATTATACTTAACCAAAGACGGTACAACGCTCTTCTTTTTTTTAATGCTGGCCATGATTTCAGCCTATACCTTTTTAAAAGTCAATTATTATGTAGCCTCCACCAGTATAACCTTGTATGTAGTCCTATGCTTTCATTTTCTTAATCCACAAAATCTACATGGACTATTGCAAGACCGGGCCATTGACACGCTCATAGGCTCCTTAATTGCTTATATCGTTTCCTCTTATGTACTACCAGTTTGGGAACATACCCAAATCAACCTGTACTTAAAAGAAGCCTTACTGGCCAATAAAAAGTATTTTGATATTGTTTCTGCCCGGTTCACCGGAAAGGTTCTGGATATTGCAAAGGTGAAAGAAGAACGAAAAGGGGCGATTATAGCGATGGCAAACTTATCCGATAACTTTGAAAAAATGCTTTCGGAACCCAAAGAAAGGCAACCACACATGACCGAATACCACCAGTTTGTGGCCACCAGCCACATGCTTACTTCCTATGTGGCAGCACTCTCTTTTTATGTGCAGTCCATTGGTTATCAAACTTTTTCGCAAGAATTTGAGCTAATGATTCGCCAAATTGACCGACAAATACAGGCCGCTATTAACATACTCAACGGGGAGCTGGAAGGAAGCACCGAAATTACCAAAGAACCACTTCCCAAGAATGAGAAGTTAATAGAGCTGCTCTCTATTCGAAAAAAGGAAATCAAAGAAATGGGTATAGAGGGATCTGCGGATACTCCGAACCGAAAAAAGTTATCGGATTTGAAAACCATTAATGGATTGTTTGAGTTAATTAGTGCAATCACCATTGACGAGATAAAAATATTGCAAAAGATTGTGAAGCAGTAGTTTCACTCAAAAACCAGTAATCACTCAGTATTCAACCAGAAATTATTAATATGTTATCCGGAACAGAAAGAAAAAATATTACAATTGGAAGTTATGTTTCCATTGTACTGAAGCAAGACCAACTGCTTGTTCGATTTCACTAAACGGATTGATCTCTGTTGTTTCTGGAGTTGCTTCTGCAACT
>CAXBLH010000367.1:0-5940 GCA_963976315.1 uncultured Dyadobacter sp. | reverse complement strand
CGCTCCAAAAAACAGAATTTGAATAACAATTCCGGTGTGCATCAAAACCATATTGGGAATGATCAATTGTCCATCATTTGCAAGATTTGGGTAAAGTTTAACGCCTGCAAAGCCGATGAAAATAGGGAGCAATGCGATGGTTAAATACATAAATGAAGCGACCAAAGAGGCTTTTACAGAAATTTTTGCGGTTTTGGCAGACATTACCCTTTGAAAAACATCTTGTTGCGGTATAGATCCCAAGCCTATGGTGATCCAGGCGGCAAAATAGGCTACCCATTCTTTGAAATCAGCTTTGGGGTAGAACCTAAAAAAGTCAGGAGGTGTGTCCTTTATTAATGCCCCCCACGAACCAATTTTATTCCATAGTATGACCGATAATAGAACCAGTCCGGCTATAATGAGGGTGGTCTGAATAAAGTCGGTGATGGAAATAGACCACATCCCACCCCAAATAGTATAAAGTATAACTACACCAGCGCTCAGGAAGATACAGTTGAAGAGCGTCCAACCGAGGACAATTTTCAGTACAATTCCCATGGCGAGGAGTTGGGCCGCTATCCAACTAAAATAAGAAGGGATAATCAATATGGCCGACATGAGCTCCGCTGAACGCCCGAAACGGTTTCTAAAAAAATCGCAGAAGGTGATGATATTCATTTCGTAAAACCTTCTGGCAAAAAATACACCCACCAGAAATAAACAAAGTGCCGCACCAAAGGGGTCTTCTATGATCCCTAATACACCATGTTCTATAAACTCGTTGGGTGCCCCCATAATGGTTTCGGAGCCAAACCAAGTGGCAAAAGTGGCCGATGCTGCCAGAAATAGAGGCAAACTTCTTCCTGCTAAGATGAAGTCAGAGGTACTGTTAATTTTTTTGGATGCCCAGTATCCAATTCCCAAATTCATAAATAAGTACCCAAGAATGGCAATGGCGAGCATGAAACAGGGTTTGTAAAACTATTAGTGATCACTAAATATGCAAAAACTGATGATTAAAAACCAATGTAAATTCACGTTTTACGGGAAAGTGGAGTACAACATCCACTATGTGTTCCAATTTTCGAAACTTTTTGACCTATACTTACGAATGAAACACCCAAAAAAGCAAAGAGGAGACAGTTCGAAACCGTCTCCTCTTTGCTTTTTAATACCTGTTTTGTGCTCTTATTCTTTTCCTAATTTACTGTTCTTTTTGCCATAAAAGAAGTAAATGGCAAGTCCTAATGCTAACCAAATAGCCAGTCGATACCAGCTTTCGATAGGCAGAGAGTACATCAAGTACAGACATACAATTATTCCCATCAATGGAACAAAAGGAACTAATGGCGTACGGAAGGCACGAGGAATATCAGGTCGTTTTACACGTAACATCCAAACACCCACACATACCAAACAGAATGCGAATAAGGTACCAATACTCACCATGTGTCCTAAGTCACTTACAGGCACGAAACCTGCGAATATACTTACAAAGAACATGAAGAATATATTGGTCTTCCATGGCGTACTGAATTTCGGATGGATTTCGCTGAAAAACTTAGGCAAAAGGCCGTCCTTACTCATGGAATAAAATACACGACTTTGACCTAATAACATCACCAACATCACGGAAGTATAACCCGCAAGAATAGCTACTACTAAGGCAGTTTGCAAGCTATCGTACCCGGTTACTGCAAATGCAGTAGCAGCGGGTTTTGCATCACCAGCGAATTCGGAATATTTTAATAAACCCGTCATTACATGTGAAAACAACACATAAAGGATGGTACAGATTACCAATGAACCTAAGATACCAATTGGCATCCCTTTTTGAGGATTCTTGGCTTCTTGGGCAGCAGTAGATACGGCATCAAAACCTATAAAGGCAAAAAATACCACGGCAGCTCCGGTGGCAATACCAGTCCAGCCAAAGTTTTCGTAATTACCCGTATTTTCAGGAATATATGGAATATAGTTTTCTGGGTTGATGTGACTCCATCCCAATGCTATAAATACTAAAACGACAGTTACCTTTAATATTACCAAAATGTTGTTTAGTCTTGCCGATTCTTCCGTACCACGCATTAATAGTAAGGACAACATCCAGACAATCAGAATGGCTGGTAAATTAAGAATCCCATTGTCAATAACAGTACCATCGCTAAGGGTTAGTACTTCAAAAGGGGACGAGACTAATTGAGTAGGTAGATGAATGTCAAATTTGCTCAAAAACTCCAATAGGTATCTAGACCAACTTACTGAAACGGTGGCTGCACCGAGTGCATATTCCAGCACCAGGTCCCATCCGATAATCCAGGCTACAAATTCACCCATGGTAGCATAGGAATAAGTATATGCACTACCAGCAATAGGAATCATGGATGCGAATTCCGCATAGCATAACCCAGCAAAACCGCAACCAACAGCAGCTAATACAAATGAAATTGTTACAGCTGGGCCCGAATGTTCAGCAGCTGCTATACCGGTAAGGGAAAATAACCCAGCCCCTATAATAGCTCCTATACCCAAAGCAACTAAACTCATCGATGAAAGGGAGCGTTTCATTTGGTTTTCTTCACCGCTCGCTTCCTTCATTAATTTTTCAATAGGTTTTTTTAACCAGAGTTGATTTGCCATACTTTATTGTTTGATTTAGTATAATTTCAATATGCTATAAAGCTAAAATAAAATAGATGAATATAATATTTTGATTAACAAAAAAAGGGAAAGTATCGCTACTTTCCCTTTTTATAGAATTTTGTATTAAGCCTTAGCTTTTTTTGTAGCTGCTTCTACGGATACTTTGGATAACTCTTTGCTTTGCTCACGTTGTAGTAAGTCAACCACTACTGGAGCCGCAACAAATAGAGAGGAATAAGTACCCACAATTACCCCTAGTAACATACAGAAGGTAAATCCACGAATTACTTCACCACCAAAGATAATTAACACTAGCAGTACCAAAATTACCGAAATACCGGTAACAGCTGTACGGCTTAACGTACTGTTCAAGGCGTTGTTGATAATCGTTGGTAAGGCTTGTCCTTTGGAACGGTCTTGACTCATATAATCTCGAATACGGTCAAAGATTACGACGGTATCGTTCATCGAATAACCGATCATAGTAAGAATGGCACCAATAAATGCTTGGTCAATATCCAATGAGAATGGTAGAATTCCATTAAACAAGGAATAGATCGCCAAAATAATGATCACGTCATGGAATAGGGAGATCAATGCACCATAACTAAATGCCAATCTTTTGAATCGGATAAAGATATACGCAAAGTTAGCGGCAAGAGCAAGTAAAATAGCATACACTGCCGATATCATGGTATCGTACGCCATCGTAGGTCCTACCTTGTTATAACTTACAATTTCCGCTTTGTTATCTGCTAGTTTGGAAGCACCTTCCATAATCTTAGATTCTGCCTTTTGATCTGCATCAGGTGATACTTCATCAATGAGGTAAGCAGTTGTAATTTTTACTTGGTCAGCACCACCGAATGTTTTTACTTCTGGTGTTGCTTCTAAAGAGACAGATAAAGCTTCTCTTAGTTTGTCGGTTTCAACCGCTTTTTCAAAACGAACTACATAAGAACGACCTCCTTTGAAATCAATACCCAACCCAAATCCTTTGAAGATAAATGAACCGATACCGATGGCGATGATGATCGTTGAAATTACATAGAAGCGTTTTCTCTGAGATATAAAATCGAAATCATTATCCTTAAACCAGTTTTTTGTCAAATTGGAATAAAACGAGAAGGATCTTCCTTTTGCAATTTGCGCCTCCAAGAATAATCTTGTGATGAAAATGGCAGTAAATAAAGAGGTCACCAAACCAATTACCAAAGTAGTAGCAAAACCTAGTACTAAACCTGTACCGAAAACATAAAGGATAATCCCTGTTAATAAGGTAGTAACGTTGGAGTCAATGATAGCAGACATAGAGTGTTTGAAACCATCTTCAACTGCCTGTTTAAACGGCTTACCCTCGGCAAGCTCTGCTTTGATACCTTCATAAATCAGTACGTTCGCATCCACGGCCATACCAATCGTCAACACAATACCCGCAATTCCTGAGAGTGTAAGCACGGCACCTAAGGAAGCCATTACTCCTAGAAGTAAAAACAAGTTGATCAATAATGCCATATCAGCAATCCAGCCTGCGCGAGAGTAATAGGCAAACATAAATACCAATACGATGATCAAACCTACCAAAGAGGATACCACACCATCCCTAATAGCCTCAGCTCCTAAGGTAGAACCTACCACAGCTTCTTCCACAATATTGGTAGGTGCAGGTAGTTTACCAGCTTTCAAAACATTGGACATATCCTTTGTTTCTTCAATTGTAAAATTACCTGTAATACTAGAGTTACCATTAGGTATTTCGCCTTGTACTGTTGGAGCCGTATACACCAAATCATCAATAATGATGGCAACTGGGCGGCCTACACTTCTGGCCGTTAGGGCTTTCCATTTACGGGCACCTTCGCCGTTCATACGCATAGTAACCTCAGGGCGGCCACGATCATCATAGTCATGGGTTGCATCTACAATTACATCCCCTTCCATAGCGGGCTGTCCACCTTGTTTTTTGATGAAATATAGTGGCAAGATTAACTGGTTGTTAGCCGCTTCTGTTCCTTTACGATCCCACATAAATACAAGGTCCGAAGGGAATAAAGATCTTACTTCTGGGCGTCTTAATATTTCGTTGGCACGTGCCGTATCTTTCAAATAAACTCCTAGTCCTTGTGGCATAGGAACGAATAGGCTCGTTAAAGCACCAGTTTGTGCCGCAGCTTGTGCACTGTCAGAAAGTGTAGAATCTGATTTTTGTTCTAGTTGTGCAGCAAGGCCTGTTGCGTCCGATTTTTTAGTGGTATCAACAGCAGTGGCTGCAGTACCTTTATTTAATAGTTTTTCAGCAGCTTCTTGTTTTGCTAAAAAAGCACCAAGGCCTTCAATAGCAGGCATGATTTCGTTCGTAAGATATACTTCACAGAACTCCAATTTTGCAGCTCCTGAAAGTAAACGACGAACACGCTCCGGGTTTTCTACTCCTGGAAGTTCTACCAAAATACGGTTCGTGTTTGGTAATCTCTGGATATTTGGGTTAGTAACACCAAATTTATCAATACGTGCTTGAGTGATTTGGAATGCTCTATCTATAGCTCCATCTACTTCCACGTTCAACATCTTAACTACATCAGATTCTGAGGAGCTACTGTTGATTTTGTTACGGTTAGCGCTTGTAGCAAACACCGAAGCCAAGCTGGTATTAGGTGCTTCCTTTTTGTAAGCCTTCACAAAAAGATCAACAAAGGAACTCGTACTGCTTTTCTGGGCAATGCTAGCTTCACTAAGCGCTTTTTGGAATGCAGTACTTCTGGAATTTCCACCAGCCATACCTTTTAAAATATCCACTGGAGATACTTCCAAAATTACGTGCATACCACCTTGTAAATCAAGGCCAAGTGTAAGCTCTCTTTCCATCACTTCTTGCAAAGTCTGTCCAAGATATACATCTTCACGCCAAAGTGAATCGATATATTGTTGCTTTTTCAAGAGGTCTACCTTGCCATCTGGGCTAGTAGCATAAGTTTCTGCCTTTCCTTTTATGTTCCTCGAAACAAATGTGAATGAAAGGTAATAGACACTAATAATGGCCAGAACGATGCTAAGGCCAATTATTCCATTCTTATTAGTCATTTTATGGGTATTGTAAGTAAAAATTAATTCATTAAATAAACAGGAAGTAACTCATGCCGAAAGTGCATCAGTGGTTATTACTATAACTTAAAGGTGGGTTAAGGGGCGTTGGTGACTATTTCACACCCAAATATCCTGAAAAAGACCGTTACCAAGTAGATCGGTAATTCAGCGTAAACCTTTACTTGAATCGTATCGGTTAATACATGCCAAACCGGCTCAGGGAATAAATAA
>CAXBLH010000366.1:0-5983 GCA_963976315.1 uncultured Dyadobacter sp. | reverse complement strand
TTTTACCTTTCTAAAAGGAGAAGTTTGGTATGAACAAAAATTTCTTCATTTTATTTCTCCAGTTACCTTGATTGCATTGTTACTCACTATTGTACTGATGTTTTCCCTAAAAGGAGAAATGATAATTCAGTTACCAGGAGATGTTTTATTAATCGCGATACCGTTAATGATCTATTTTGGTATCATGTTTTTGGTTAGTTTTTTTATGGCCAAATCTTTGGGAGCTGATTATTCCCAAAATGCTTCTATTTCATTTACTGCTGCCGGCAATAATTTTGAACTGGCCATTGCTGTCGCGATTGGCGTTTTTGGTATTAATTCGGGCCAGGCTTTTGTGGGGGTAATAGGTCCATTGGTGGAAGTCCCCGCCTTAATCGCCTTGGTAAATGTGGCATTTTGGCTTCGTGATAAGTATTATACCACCCCTTCCAGTTCGGGAATAGAGTAATACTTTATATAAAAAAACTAGGCCAAATCCCCTTCCAGCCAATGAAGAAATTCGGTGGATTTAGCCTTGCTGATTACGATGGACTCAGGTGTGTCGATGATCAATTTGGCTACCAGCTTTCTGGCAAAAAAGCGTTCGGCATTAGCGATGGCATTTTTGTTGATTAGAAACTGTCGGTTTGCTCTATAAAACAATCTTGGATCGATGCTACTTTCCATTTGATCCAAGGTTGTTGATAAATAGTAATCTTGATTTTTTAGAGTAGTGATTTTAACAACAGTATTGTCGAGGTAGAAAAACGCGATATCCTTAATTTGAATTGGAATTATCTTTTCCTTGTGATCTACCAGTATTGTGGTCTTATAGGAATAATTCAATTGTTTATCCAAGTTTTGTAACGGTATCATCGCTTTTTCTGGTTCAAAAACAGACTTCATCTCTTTGAATTTTTTCAAGGCATGCGCTACTTTTTCGGCGGTAATCGGTTTGAGGAGATAGCTAATCGCATTCGTGTCAAAAGCTTCCATCATGTACTCATCAAACGCCGTACAAAAAATAATAGGATTCCTGACCGTTACTTGTCTGAATATTTCAAAGCACATACCATCAGCCAGTTGAATATCAGAGAAGATTAAATCCAAGGCTGGTTTTTCCGACAAATAGGCTATACTATCCTCCACAGAATCAATGATCCTGGAAATGGTAATTTGTTCATCTAATTCCATTAAAATCCGTTCCAATTCTTTGGCCGCCTTTATTTCGTCTTCTATGATTAAGATTTTCATGCGATAACAATGGGTAGTTTAACTAAAAAAGATTCTGTATTCTTTTCAATAATGATGTCCTGTTTGAATAATAAATTATAACGTTGCATCACATTGTTTAACCCAATCCCTGTTGAAAAAATATTCGTATTTTTGGGTTGAAAATTATTGCTAATCACCAGAAAATCATCTGATTGATTATAAATATTAATTTTTAAGTGACGGGATCTTGAAGCCACATTGTGCTTAATAGCATTTTCTAACAACAACTGAAAAGTTAGTGGCGGTATCAGCGTTTTCAGTAAATGCTCGTCTACAGTAATGTTAATTTCAATAGCATCTTCCATTCTGGTTTTAATTATATAGAGGTACGACTCAATAAAATTCATTTCTTGTTGCAAGGTAACGGTATTCATTTTTTTTAACATGAGTACATAACGATAGACGTTTGCTAGTTCGGACACATACGTCTTTACCGTTTTGTCATGAGTCAGTGAACTGAGGGTGTTGAGTGTGTTAAATAGAAAATGGGGACTGAGTTGCTCTTGTAAAGAAGAAATATTAGCTTCTAGCTGAGCCTGTTTTAAATGCTCGATCTCAAGAAAACTCCGCTGTCTTTCTTCAAAAACATGCAAATAGTAAAAAATGAAATAGTACAAACCGCTAATAAGTACCCCTCTTAGATACGGGTTAAGGTATTTTGTAAAACCATTGATATCGGGGTAAAATTCATGATTATAGTCGGCCAGCATAAAAATTTGGTTGTATATCAACAAGGTGGATGCACTTCCCAAAATATTAAATAATGCAAAAAGTATTGGGTTGATACGTTGTCCGAATTCTAATTGTTTTGTAAACAAAAAGTACAGCAATCTCCAGATAAAAATGCAATACAAGAAGCTATAAACTAAGCCTTCTAGCGCTTGAGTTAAGTCAAGGATTTGGGATTGCATCATACGAAACGAAATTCCAATGAGCGTCAGTCCAATCGAAATTCCAATACCTAAGGTCCAAATTTGCTTTTTCATAAATCAAAGATAAAATGGAAACTATCAAATTCATTATTTGACTTTATCGAAACGGGCAAATAGGACCTTAAAGCGGCCGGTGGGAAGGTATGGGCTTTAATTGGAGGTTTCTATTTTTATACAATTTATTGTTTCAAAAATCATTGAATAATAACAAGAAAAAGATTCAATTAATAGTTATGGAATTTAGCCTTATTTTGGTTAAAACAAAGCAATTATAGCCAGAAATTAGAACCTTGTCCGTTTCAGAAGCCAATTTGTCCGCTTCCAATAAATAGTATTTTTCTTGTTTTATAAAAACCACTTCATTTGTACCAAATTTATAAAACCATGAAACAATTTTTTTTAATACTATTCACCTATTGCACATTTGTAGCGAATGCACAGACCCCCACTACCCTGGGCCAAAGCATCGATTATACTTTGAAAAATCATCCTTCGTTGAAGGTTTTTGATAACCATGTAGCTATAGCACAACAAAAATCCAACCAAAGTATTTCCGATTATTTACCCCAAGTATCGGGTACCGCCACTTGGACGGACAATTTAAAGCTGCAGACCACCATTTTACCAGCTGGGATATTCAGTGACAAACCCACTGCTGTGCAGTTTGGCACCAAATATACCTCTAATATGGGGCTCGATTTTAACCAAACCCTGTTTGATCAGACCAAAATTGCAGGAATAAAGGCCAATAAACCGTATAGCGAAATGACGCAGCTACAACGCGATCAGAATCGTGAAACGTTGGTTTTTAATACTGCTTCCGCCTATTTTCAGGTATTGATCTATCGTGAACAATTAAAGATTCTGACCAGTAATCAAGAAAAGTACCAAGAAATGCTCAAAGTTTTGGAGTTTCAGCTTTCGAAAGGAACGGTGCTTGAAAAAGATGTAGATCGAATCAAGGTGAATTTGAACTCCACCAATTATCAAATAGAAGATGCAACTACCAAGGAACAGCTGTCTATCAATACCCTGAAAAATGCGATGGGTATGCCACTCGACCAGCCTTTATTAGTTGCGGATTCGGCAAACTTTGAATTACATGCGATGGGGATTACAAATTCTGATTTTGAAGTTGGCAATTTAGTTGAAGCTAGAATTAACGAAAAATCGGTAGAACTTCAAGAGATTAATTTAAAATCAACACAGGCAGCCTACCTGCCATCTATCAGTGCCGTGGGGAAATATGGAGCACAGTCTTTGAATAATAACTTTGGAGATGCATTTACCGGCTGGAAGCCCTATTCCTATATTGGTTTATCAATTAATGTACCTGTTTTCAGTGGTTTTAAAAGAAAAAGCATGGTGGAAGAGGAAAAGCTTAATTTGAAAAATGATATTGCCAATTTTAATATCAATAACGAGAATTTGAAATTGAATTATGAAAATACCAAAACTTCTTTGGGTACTTCCTATAGTTCTTTTAAAAGTAATCGTGATAACATGGCATTGGCCGAAAAATTGTTGGGCGTTACCAATTACCAATACCAGCAAGGCGCGGCCAGCTTAACTGACTATCTCAATGACGATACTGCTTTTAAAGAGGCACAGAGTAACTATATCAATAGTTTGTATAACGTGATGATCAGCCAGTTGAACTATCAAAAATCGAGAGGCAACCTTTTACAATTCATAAATCAATTAAACTAAAGAAATTCATAAAAATCGAAATTACTTCCAGAATAGGTGTTTCGAAATTTGAAAACAAACCATTTGTAAATCAATCAAAAAAATGAAAAAGATATTAGTTCCAGCTGCCTTCGTCATCGCGATTATCGTGTCTATCGTATGGGTACTTGCCAATAATAAAGCGAAAATCGATGAGGCCAACCAACCTGTTGATCGTACCAATATTCCGGTTACAGTGAATGTTTCCAAAGCCCTTGTTGAGCCATTGAATCTGAATGTCAAATATCCTGCACTTGTAAAACCCTTTGACGAAGCCAATATTTACGCACAGACTGCTGGTTTGATCAGTAGCTTGAATATCGACCTAGGGAAGCACGTTTCAAAAGGCCAGACTATTGGTAAAATTGATACCCGGATTTTGGAACTGAACCTTAAAAAATCACAAGTGGCATTACAAACCGCAGAAATCAACAAAACCAAATATTGGGATGATTATCAAAGAGCCAAGGATCTGTTTGAAAATAAGGCAGGACTAGAAACGAATATGTTAACGGCTAAAAATAATTATGATAATTCCATCAACACGGTTGAAAATGCGAAGATTGAAATCAGTTTTATGAAACAGCAAATTGCCAATTCAGCGATCGTAGCACCGTTATCGGGCACGGTGTCAGAGCATACCATTAAACAAGGAGAATTCATAAATCCGGGTACGTCCATCGCGAAGGTCTCCAACATTAATTCGCTAAAAACAACCGTATTTGTGGATCAGCAAACCGTATATCTATTAAAATTAGGACAAGTTGCAAGTATTTCGTCTTCTATTTTTGGGGAAACTGAATTTAGCGGGAAGATTATTTATATCAGTCCTGTGGCAGATAATAACCATAATTTTCAGGTGGATTTATTGATTACCAAAAGTAATCAAATAGCGCTAAAAGGCGGTACAGATGTAGAGGTGTCCTTCAATACAATTTCTCACCCAAATGCCTTGCAAATACCTAAATCGGCTTTGTTGACAGATGCCAAACTGCCTTATGTGTATGTTGCTGAAAATGGCAAGGCGGTAACTAAAAATATTAAAACAGGTATTGTAAGAGATGATAAGGTGCAGGTATTGTCCGGTTTGCAAGAAGGAGAAATTGTGATAACAGCAGGTCAGATAAACTTGACACAAGGAAGCAATATTAGCATCATTAAATAAAAATATTATGTCTTTAACAGAAATATCGATCAAAAGACCGCTACTCATTTGTACGGTATTTGTCGGCCTGATTTTATTTGGTTTTATCAGTTACACCAAGTTGAATTACAATTTGTTGCCTTCCTTTTCGGCAGGTGTATTGAATGTAAACACGGTACTGGCGGGTGCATCACCTAATGAAATTCAGAGTAAAATTACAAAACCAATTGAGGACGTGATTAGTACCGTTGAAGGTATTGATGTAATTACCTCTAGCTCGCTGCAAAGTGTGTCCTCCATCCAAATCACCTTAAAATCTGGCTTCTCCGACATTCAAGCGCAACAGGATATTGAGCGGAAGATTAATCAGATAAAGTCCACCCTACCCGAAGACACTAACGATCCGGTGGTGAACCGTTTCAGTACTGATAATTTCGCAATACTTAACTTATCAGCAAGTGCTAATCTGGCAGATAAAGACCTTTATCAATTGATAGATAAGGATATAAAACCCAAACTGAGTAACGTAAAAGGGGTGGGACAAATAAATATCATTGGCGGCCAACCAAAGGAAGTTAAGGTATTATTGGACAATCAGAAATTACAATCGTATGGCTTATCCGCTAAGCAGGTATTCCAGACGATCGCAGCCAATACCGTTTCTATTCCAGGTGGTAATATTGATGATAAAAATGAAAATTTATCCATTACGATCGACGCTGGTTATTCACAAACTGAATTATTGAACGATTTAGTCGTAAAAGATAATGGTATGGGCAGCCGTGTGTTATTGTCAGAAATTGCCACTATAAGCGACTCTCAGGAAAAAGTTGAGACCTTGAACAGGATCAACGGCAAGCCTGGTATTGGTATTCAAATATTTAAAACGGACGATGCCAATGCCGTTGAGGTAAGTAAACAAGTG
>CAXBLH010000365.1:0-6012 GCA_963976315.1 uncultured Dyadobacter sp. | reverse complement strand
AACCCTTTGGTGATTGTTTTTCCAAGATCCCATTCCATACCAAATGAAGAATTCAAGTTGGACCGTACCTCATTTCGGTATCCAAATCGGTTCATAATTTCGAATGCAGATCTATCCATATAACCTGGGTCCACAATTTGACCAGGAGCCACTCCAAAACCAGGGATTGTCATTGGTCCAGGAGTAATCGGTAAAATGGTTTGTGCTTGGTATAACAAATCGGACATCATCCAGTTTGTATCATTACCATAAAGCCAAGCTGCTGGCATATTGACCTGCTCGATATAACTACCGATGTTCAAAAATGCTTTTAAATTGGTAGCCACCTCATAATCCAAATTGGCACGGAAACTATACCGATCCATTTTTGAGGATGGGTCATAACCTAGTACCGATTTGGGTTGGGTTTTTAGGTTACCTCCTTGATGTAAATAAGCCGCATTCACAAAATAGGACACCTTTTTGGTACCACCACTCGCATTCACGTTGATTCTGGTTTGCGGTGCAAAACGAGCGATATATTCCCGATAATAATCATGATCTGGATACATATACTTGCGTAGCATCGCTTGCTCGGCATAATCTGGATCGCTTGGATTCAGGCCAGCCAGTGGGTTTGCGTATTTGTCCATCACCGATTGCGAGAATGGCAACGGACTGATATTGTCATTTTGAGAAGCTTCATTTCTCAAATTCATATACTCCAAGGAATGTAGCCTCTCGGGCTCGGTTGTAAAGGAAGAATAACTTTGCTCTGCATTTACATTAAGTTCTATCTTCCCTTCTTTACCTCTTTTAGTAGTAATTAAAATGACACCATTCGCACCACGAACACCAAAAACTGCTGTTGCCGACGCATCTTTCAAAATCGAGATGGTGGCAACTTCGTTAACATCGATGGTACGTATATTATCCCTTGGCACACCATCAATTAAGATCAATGGGCTTCTACCGTTGGTAGTAGCGGCACCACGCAAATACATCGTGGCATCATCCCGTCCCGGCTGTCCACCACCCGATTGTATTGAGGTCAAACCTGGTAATTTCCCAGAAAGCGCATTGGCCAAACTTGCTGACGAGCTTTTTTTGATCTCATCCGCTCCAACGGTTGAAACGGATCCTGTTACAGAAACTTTTTTCTGCTCTCCAAAACCTACGACAACGACCTCTTCAAGCGCTTTGATATCTACTTTTAAGATTGCATCAACCGTCGTTTTATTTCCGACTAGCAACTCTTGATTGACATAACCTACAAAACTAAGTACCAGCACGGCATCTTTATCAGGTACCGACAATTGATAAAGACCATCAATGTTGGTAGTAGTACCTTGTGTTGTACCTTTTATAACCACACTCACCCCTGGCAATGCGGTACCATCTTCATCAATGATTTTTCCCTTTATATTTTTTTCAGTAGCGGGTTCTATACTGGTATTAATGGCATCTTCGCCAATAGGTAACCTTGGATCTGACTGTTGTGGTAAACTTTTGGTATTATTTTTCCGTATGAGTATGATTTGATTACCCTTAATTTGATATGATACATTCATCGGATCAAAAATTGTGGCGAAAACCACATCTAGCCTTTCCTTTTTGAATTTGGAAGAAATTTTCTTACCAGCATCAATCGCTTCGTAGCTATAAATGAATTTCGCATCAATTTGGCTCTCAATTTTATCAAGCACTTCCTCCACCTTCAAGTCCGTTACCGAAAGGGATATACGTTTATTTAATAACTCTTGGGCACGTAGGTTATCGGCAGTAGAAATTCCAGTAAATATGGCCGCAATTACAAGTTGTAGTAAGGTGAGTCTCATAAGTTTAAATAAGATCGTGACTCGTTGTCGTCGTTTTTGCATAATTTTGTTTTGGATTAAGTGATTGTCAAGTTGCTTTTCTGAGGCTTCCAAGTCCTTTTTGGGACAACTGTTTACCAGACAGCTGGAAGCTTGATTCCATTCGGTAATGTTACCAGCATTACCGAATTTTTTGTTTTGTAGTTTTTAGTCCATCGTTAGTTTTTATTAATTGTGATTAATTTACCTTTCATTTCAAATCTGGCACCTATTGCAGCACCTATCATTTCCAATTTGGACTCCAAGGGCTCGTCCCCTAGCTGCGCTGTTAAAGTTTTAGTATCAAAATCAAAATCATTTGTCTCAAATTCAACACCATACCCTTGTTCTAGCTCATGTAAAACTGCTACGATTGGCGTTCGTTTAAAAGCAAACGTTTGCGTCTCCGCAGGCAGGTCGATCAATACGGGCTTATCCACTTGTTCTACCGTAATCAATTTGCTTTCAACCATGAAGCTTGCCTTTTGATTAGCCGTTAAAATATTAGCTTCTCTCTCTGAGCTATCATCGGCGTATATTTTCACTACTCCGGTTTTTACAACCATACCAATTTCCTTTTCTCCCCGATTCGCTCGGATACTAAAACTAGTACCAGTGACCTTCGTAATCATTGCACCGGTGTACACATAAAAAGGTTGCTTCGAATTTTTCTTGACTTCAAAAAAAGCTTCTCCTTCTAAATTGACAATCCGACTTGCTTCTTCAAATTTTAAAGGGTAGGTCAATTTCCCGTTTCTTTTAAGAATCACAGAGCTACCATCTGGCAATTGTACCGACTGAAAATCCTGTGTGCTATTGATAACTTGAACGTCATTATCTCCACTAAGCATCGAAACAAGCTGATTTGTACCAATACTATCAGCCGTTTTTATTAAAGCCAAAAAGCCAAGCGTTACAGCGATTAGAAAAACAGATGCAACTTGTAACCATCGACTTTGCCACCATTTTACTACATGCCCTGTTCTTGCATTTCTATCCAACTTCGACAGGATGGTCGAAGCATTTTCATTGATTTCGGATTGAGAAAGCTTGGTAGTACCATCAGTTACGGCCAAAAGTATGGTTTTTGCTTTTTCAATATCTTGAAGCTGTTCTGGGTAAGCAGCCAAATAAGTAGCCCAAGAGTCACTGGATTTATCAAAATAAACCCATTCTCTAAATGGCACATCATTTAGCCAATCATCAATGGCAAAATTTTTATACTTATTCATTGAATTACTAAATTTACACTTTACTTAAACTAGGAGTAAGTAAGATTTAAATAGTACCCATGAATTGTATTATATTTTTGAAAAATATAAATTGCGACCTTATAAAGAGAACAAAATCGTAATCAGAATGGCTGTTTGTTCCAAATAAAGCAGTTTTAGTTTTGACAAACCGTATTGCAGATAATTGGCCACAGCCTGTCTTTTCAGACCCATAACGGCCGCAATTTCTTCGTATGATTGGTTTTCGTAGTATTTCAAATAAAGAGCCTCTTTCTGACGACTAGGTAGTCGGTCTAAGGCATTATTTAATTTCGACTGATCATTCAATGCTGTCTCCCATAAAATAATATCGGATTCGGGATCGGCATGATCGGTGTAGTTATCGGTATATTCCTCTCCACCGAATAAAAGTCGATTTCGATTAATTTTATGGATCAAATTATTTCGTAGTGCTTGGAAAAGATAGGCCTTTGGAGATTGAATTCCTGCATAACTTTTTCTTTTATCCCATAAATCTAGAAAAAGATCCTGAATACAATCTTTGACCAAATCATGATCCGATGTGACTCTTGTACCATACTGAAATAATTCCTGATAGCGTGACAAGATAACCGTTTCGAAGGCGGATTTGTCTCCATTACACGCTACTTGCCAAAATGTTGCTTCCTTATTTAATGGGTAGGTTTTCATGATTTAGGTCGGAACAGCCTATAATAACTACATCAATTACTATACAATATTGATATTTTTTATTAATAAAAGAATATAAATGTCACAATTAATATACTTTCAACTATCCTGTGGTATCATGCCTCTATTTAAAAAATATTTTGGATTGAGATGCCAAACAAGGCTTTGGCAATTTTCTCTAATTCGGCCTTGTCCCCTTCTATGTGAATAGTTTTGTGACGGTGTACCAATTTTTCGCCGAATTTTAAAGCTCTTGTAAAAGAATTAGATTCTAATTCATAAAATGGCCCCATTTGACTCCCATCTTCTAGCGGACCGTCGTTATAAGCATTCAATGCATCGCCATCGTAGGGGTCTGCGTGAAGCTCCCAAGTGGATTTCAAGTATTTTTCTTGCTTGTCTAAGTCAAAGGCAACCACCGTTAGTATTCCTTTTTCGGGATCGTAACTACCCGCAATGGAGGTAGTGGCGTTGGCCGTCAATCCAATTTTACTACGGTATTTCCCATCTGCCCGAAGCACTACTGCTTTATCACTTACCAACAAACGCTCCTTGGGTATGGCACCAAAATAATCAGCTGTGAGCCCATCCCCATTACTATGACCTGGCTGCGTTGGAGCAATAATAGCCGTTTTTTCCGATGGCTTAAACATTCCTAATATCCAAATCCCTAATGTTCCCGATTTCAAATCCCAGTTTGCGCCCACATTTACAAGTTCATTCACCGACTCATAGCCTACCAATTGAAGGCCTGTCAAATCTTTTACCTTCAATATTTCCTGAATCTGTTGATTCGTCAACATTTTAACTTGTCGTTGAATGTGAATCTTAAATTGAGTACCACTATGGTTTTTTAAAATGGCATCCTTGGAAAACTGTATAAAATTTGCGCCAGAGGCAATAACATCAAAAGATTCCGTATCGATAACCGCCGGAGTTTGCCAGTTCTTGAATTCAAAAGGTGCCCCTTGATCAAAATACACCGAAAACTGACCGCCTTCTGGTGCAAGCCAAAAGCGATCTTCCCCTCCATAAGCATTTATATGCTTTTGTGATTCCTTGCTTTTAATAAGCTCATAATTAACCCAGCCATAACTATTTCCAGTATTACCACCAGAGGTACTAGTCATCACCCGACCTTGGTATTCTGGCGTAACTATTACTTGCGCAGCTGCATTGTCAGGACTTTTTAATACATGGGTTTTGGTATATGTATGTAAGAATTCGATGTCTTTTTGAAAGTTCTGGTCAGTATGCATGTTGTAAGAATTAGATTTAGAGAATGAATTAACCACCAACTGGGTATAGGAAAGTTAGTGCTATTACGTCAAAAGAAAACGGTTTGACTATCAATAGAGCCAAAAATTTAACTAAGAGATCCTATCACGCTTGGTTGCAAATGATTATTTCCGATCCGTAAACTACGGCCGGCAATATGCCAGGAAATCGTCTTTCAGGAAGAATTTATCTGCTGGCTGCATAATAAAGGATTATAACCCGCTGCGATTCTATTCCTCTTTCGAAAAACTGGTACAAAAAAACCGGAAGCTAATAGCAACCGGCTTTCAGATATATCTTCCAAAAATTTTTATTCATGTAGATAGTTGCCATACCCCACCACAAGAACGGACAGGATAATAATCAAAATACCGGTAATGATAGTGGTCATTGTTTTTTTAGTTACTCCTTTCCATTCGTTCAGAATTAGACCCCAGGCGTTGGCTACTAATATGATAAATGCCATGTGTAAAATCCAAGAACTGGGTCCGTTTCCAAGCTTGCTCTCACCCATTCCGTAAAAGAAAAATTGTAAGAACCAGGTAGTACCTGCAATGGCCGAAAATACATAGTTGGATACAAGTGGGGTTTTGGCGTTAGTATAATCACCAAAACTTTTGTTACGGTAATTCAGCATCATACACCAAATAAAGTTGGTAGTAAGTCCCCCCAACATAATCACAATATAGGTTGCATTATTTTGATATAGAAATTCGCCTTCACCAGGGTTTACAGCCTTCCAAAGTGTATTCGCCTCTTCTGCCATGGATTTACCTGAGTCTATTCCAAAAGCGAAACAAGCACTCAAAATGCCTGATATGATAGAAACAAAGAGCCCTAAACCTAGCTTAAACTCTGTTTCATCAACAGTAACACCTTTCAATTTACGGTCTTTGTCTTTCATGGAGCCCGCTAAACCGCATACTACAATCCCGATGACGCATACAAAAAGACCTAACAATACCATTTGCCCCCAT
>CAXBLH010000364.1:0-6013 GCA_963976315.1 uncultured Dyadobacter sp. | reverse complement strand
GGTGGTTTGGAGGAATTTCATAAAGAAAAAATCCCTTCCTATGCTTACAAACAAACGATTGTGAAGGCGAAGGAAAATGGTTACACAGTACCCCAGAATGGGTTTGAAGAAAGAATGGAGTTGAAACTAGGGAAACAAAAGGTTTATCTTGAGTTCTTTGGTGAGGGTCATACCCGAGACAATATCATTGGCTATTACCCCAATGAGAAAACGATCTTTGGGGGCTGTTTGGTAAAAGAAGTGAATGCTAGTAAAGGGTATATTGGAGATGCCAACGTTTCAGCCTGGCCCAGCACCATTGTATCGATCAAAACCCAGTTACCCAAATTAGAACTTGTAATCCCAGGACATGGCCAACCAGGCGGCACGGAACTATTGGTTTATACAGAACAATTATTTAAATAAACACTTTCTAAAACCTCGTTCCTCAACGCACCGATAAAAAAACTAAATTTCTGGGGCATATAACTTTTTGGCATAATTCTCAATTAAACCTGCTAACAATTTATATTCGGTAGGTTTGGGAATAAAATTGTTCATTCCTACTTCATAAAATCTTTGAATATCATCGCGCATTACATTGGCCGTGAGGGCAACAATAATGGGTTGTTTTAGTGCTGTATTTTCTCGGATACGTTGGGTACATTCCACTCCGTCCATTTCAGGCATTTGTATATCCATCAGGATGAGATCGAATTCAAACGCTTCGGCAGCTTTCAGCCCTTCTCTTCCATTATTGGCAAGCTGAGGTGTATAGCCCATTCGTTGCAGGAAATATACTATCAGTTGTTGGTTAGCAGGTATATCTTCCACTACTAATATGTTAAGTGGATATTTTTGACTCAACAGCTCCTCAATTTCGGGCTTCTCCTGAGTGATCAATTGTGAATCAGTTTCTGGCGTGCCTTGTAAAATTTGTTTCAATTTTTCACCCAGCACCTTATACTTAACAGGTTTATTAATGATCATATCAAAAAGATCTTCTTTGATATAGGCTGTCGAATTCCCCAATTTATTCAACATAATTAAAGTGATATGTGGGAAATCCTTCTTAAAAAGCTCGATTTGCTCTTCTGTAACGGTATTAATAAAATTAAGGTCGAAAATAGCGATTTTGATTTCTGGGTGCTGCTCGGCAACACTTTTACATATTTTCAAATCCCGGCATTCAATTGGCTTCAGATTCAAAAGTATTAACTGGGAAGTCAACATTTTGGTAAACATTTCTCTTCGATCTGTCACCAACACTTCTCTTTTAGAAATTGGTAAATCTTTAAATGTATTTAGTGCGGGTTTCGTCTTTCTAATGGTTTCAAAATACAAATTAAACTTAAATGACGAGCCCTTTCCTTCAATCGATTCCACGTCCAGTTCGCCTCCGAGCAAAGTAACCAATCGATTCGAAATGGCCAATCCGAGGCCCGTACCTCCATATTTCCGGGTCGTTGAAGAATCTAACTGGGAAAACGCTTTAAAAAGACGATTCAATTTATCGTTGGCAATACCAATTCCGGTGTCTTTAATTTCAAATGAAATCAATGACTTCTTCTTGTGTTGCTTAATAAATTTAACAATAATTACAATTTCCCCTTGTTCTGTAAATTTAACGGCATTCCCCACCAAATTGATCAGTATTTGCTTTAATCGAAAAGCATCTCCTTTAAAACTCCATGGCACTTTGGCCCCGATATGATAGTATAACTCAATTTTTCTATTTAATACCTGGGGAGTAAAAATATCCAGGACACTTTCTACTAAATCTCGTATTTCAAAATCCAGTTTTTCAATTTCAATATGTCCAGATTCAATTTTGGAAAAGTCCAAGATATCGTTGATGAGTGAAAGCAAGGTTTCACTTGAATTTTTGATGATCTGGGTATATTCCTTCTGGATACTATTTAAATTGGTATCGTCAAGTAGCGTTGACATACCAATAACACTATTCATAGGCGTTCTGATTTCATGGCTCATGGTTGCTAAGAAATTGCTCTTGGCCTTGTTGGCATGTTCAGCTTCTAAACGAGCAGTATTTTCATCATGCCTTAATTTCTCCAATCTCCTAGTACGTTCGTTGACCAATTTCTCAAGTTTTCGTTGATGCCATTTTACCTGCATCATTCTAAAAACATAAACTCGCCAAGCAATCAATAGCAATAACAAAGCAATAATAGTTCTAAACCACCAGGTCATCCAAAAAGGAGGTATAATTTCAATTTCCAAGGTCTTAATATTAGACCAAATCCCTTTGCTGCTTTTTGCGGTATAACGTAAACGATACACCCCGGGATCCAGATTCGTGTAAGTAGCTGAATTATTTTTTGTAAAATTCCATTCCTTATCAAATCCGTCTAAAAAATAGGCATACGTCAAAGGCTTATGCGAATAATCTAACAAAGAAAACTCAAAAGAGATGACCGAATTCTCATGGGCCAATTTCAAAGTATCCGTTTCTATGATACTTTTGCGCAGAGGAGTTGCATTAAGTTCTGAGTGAATAGCAACATCCTTATTAAAGATGGAAAATTTAGTAATAAAGATGGGCACTTTCCTATAATTCGTCTTCTCTTTTCGCATTATATTATAAGTATGCAACCCATTTGAACCACCAAGTAATAGCAAATTTTGGGAGGTGATTAAACTGGTATGCTCATTAAACTCATTATTAGCCAACGGAAATTCAAAACCATAGTTCTCTGCCTGATTTACCGAAGGGGTGAACTTGGTGAGCGAAGCACTATTAGTAAACCAGAAATCCCCATTCTTATCGTTGGCGATTCCCAGAAAGGATAAATTGTCACTATTTGTGCGAATTGAATAGTTTTTAAACTGTTTGGTTACCTTGTTATAGTTACAAAGCCCACCGGAGGTAGCAAACCAGATCAAGCCATTCTTATCTTGGTATATTTGATTTACATTATTGTTACAAATACTATTTCCAGCCCTATTGTAGGAAAAATTTGTAAACTTTCCAGTCTTAGGGTTGAAACACGAGGCCCCATTATCGGCTGTTGAAATCCACACCAAACCTTCATTATCGATCATTACATGTATCAATTTGTTACTAGCGATAGACGTGGAATCTTTTGGATTATTCTGGTAACGCTTGAACTTCCCGGTTTTAGCATCATAAAAACAAAGCCCCCCTCCCCAGGTTGCTGCCCAGGCATTGTCATTTTGATCGATGGCGACGGAATAAACGATGTTCCAACTGATTGAGTTCGGGTCTCTTGGATCAAAGGTTAAATATTTAAAGTAATCCAGTTTTGGGTGATAGATATTAATACCACCACCCCAAGTTCCAAGCCATAATTCGCCTTTTGAATTTTGGGCAATACTCATCACAAAATTATTATTTAAGGCATTTTTATGTTTGGATAACCGATCAATATTGGTAAACTTTCCGGTTTCAGGATTGAAAATATCAAGCCCACCACCTTGGGTTCCAATCCAAATAACACTATCTCGGTCTTCGAAACAGCTCAGTACAACGTCATTACTCAAACTATGGCTATCAGAAGTATTGGAATAGCGTTCAAATCGGTTCATATATGGACTATATAAATTTATTCCACCATCATAAACACCTAGCCACATATTATTCTGATAGTCTTTTAAAATAGTATTGATACTATAATTACTGAGAGAACTTTCATTTTTCTTATCTGGGACGTGGTTGATTATGTCGAAGGTTTTTATATTCATAATAGCCAAACCTTTGTTTTCCACTCCAATCCAAAGGGTGGAATCGTTCTCCCATCCTACCGACGAGATGGTTTTGGTACGCAGTTCAGAAGGTCTACTTTCTTTGTATAGGTGCTGAAAATTAATCCAACTATCCTCTTTGGGGTTGAACCTCGATAGGCCGCAATCCAAAGTACCCACCCATATATTAGACGCTATATCTTCAGTGATTACGTTTACCTTGTCACTTGCCAGTGAGTTGGTTTGATTATATTGATGCTTATAGGATTTAATACTACGTAGGTCAGGTGAAACTATGAACAGTCCATTATTTTCGGTACCTATCAGTATACTCTCATTACGGGTAATATATATGGAAGTGATGACGTAAGTCTCAAATGGAAACTTACTGAATATTTTGGGGAGTGGTAGCACCGTAGAGGTTCTCGTATCCAATAATGACAAACCCAGTTCGGTCCCCACCCAAAGGTATTTAGATTTATAAATAGCTAGACAATTTATATTATCATTTGGTATATGGTACCCCTTATTTTGACGGGAAGTAAGGGCAGTAAAACTTTCTAATTCTCGATCAAATTTGTTAACGCCGCCTCCCCAGGTTGCAATCCACAAATCTCCATTTGAGTCTTCAGTAATAGCGCGTATATAGTTATTGCTGAGATATCCCTTTTCTTTTTTATTATTGACATAGGTTACAAACTTGGAGCCGTCATATTTATTTAACCCATTAAAAGTACCCACCCAAATAAAGCCTTTGCTATCCTGAAAAATGCAGTTGACATCACTATTTGATAGCCCATTATCAATATTCAAATGTGAAAACCCCAAGGTTTTTACTTGACTATTTGCAGATAAAGACAATAAAAAAAGTAGAAGGGTTAGAAACGCTTTCATTTCGTCGATTTTGTTCGGGTAAATAGTGCTGAAATAGCTTTTATTGCATTACTGAGATTCATTATTCAGCTACGATTAAATAACAAAATTAATACCAATAATACAATAGATTTTTTTTAATTTTATAAAACCTATATACTTGATAGATTAATTTAATTTATTAATCATATAAATTATATACTACATACTAACTAAATAGATTTACATTAACAATAATATCAATCTACAAACAACTTAACATACTTTCTAATAGTAGCAATAAAACTACTTTATAAAAAAACGGAGCTCCTTTGCGAGAAGCTCCGTTTTTGTAAAAGATTAAATTTTATTGATTACCAGCCCGGGGTTTGCTTATAAGCCCCATTGCTTCTAGCGATTTCATTAGGGGCGATTGGCCACGCCATGTGTTTACTAGGATTAAAGTTTCTTGCCGGCCAAACTTCCTTAATTTCATAAGCTGATTTAGGATCTGTTTTATTAGTATGGATTCTTCCGTGCAAGGGGGCATTAATCTTAGCAACATCACCCCACCGTTTAAGATCAGCTAAACGGTCCGTCCATTCACAACCGAGTTCTACCCGACGTTCATGTTTCAAGTCGTCCATAGTAGGCACCGCGATAGGTGTTAACCCTGCTCTTGTACGAATCGCATTTAACGGCACGGCCGCTTCGCTGGCTTTTCCCTGTTGTAGTAGGGCTTCTGCCTTAAATAACAAAACCTCTGCAAAACGCATTAAAGGTAAATTGAGAGCCGTGGTAGGGTAATCTCCATTTTGATTGATTTTGGCATTGGATCCTGCATCTTGGTTGGTCCCATAAGAATAAGGTTCCATATATTTAGCTATCTGGAATCCAGACAAGCTGTTAGTAGAAAAATATTCCCGTTCTACTCCAAAAAAAGTGAACTTATCTCCGAACTTCAAGATCGTCACCTCACGGCGTGGATCCCCTTTTTCATAAGCCTCATACAGTTCTTCGGTAGGCTGAAAATAGCCCCAGCCGTTGTAAATTCCCCAACCTTTGTTTTCCAATATTACCCCCGGAAATTCAGAACCTCCTTGGGTACCAGATGTTACTGACCAAATATATTCCGTTCCCCAGTTCTCATCAATTGTAAACACTGCACGGTAATTTTTCTCGCCGGTGCCTTTATTGGATACCAGTGCACGTCCTCCTTCATTTTGAATCTTATCAGCAATGGCTGGAATTAAAGCCCATTTGGAATTGTCGTACTGGGCCCAGTATGCATAAACTTTTACCATATAACCCCATGCAGCGGCTTTATGAGCTCTGCCACGATCATCGGCACCATAGGACTGAAAAAGAGGCAGTAAGTCTGCTGCCTTCCCTAAATCACTAATAATCTGTGCGTAATTATCTGTTACAGAAGGAAGTTGTGGAGGAATACGCTCACCGT
>CAXBLH010000363.1:0-6020 GCA_963976315.1 uncultured Dyadobacter sp. | reverse complement strand
AACAGCATGTTCCGAGAGTGGGATAGAATAGCAAAAGAACTTGAAGTCTACAAAATGCATTCACAAGGCAGTTCGTTGGAACATATGAAAGAGATAGACTCTCAACCTTCTCAGCTAATTAAGCTTGCAAGTTTTTATTATAGTGCAGTAAAAATTGGGGGTGACGACTTGAAAAGGTTATTAAGACGTGGTAGAGGAAAAAGTGGAGGGAAAACAATAATCTTTGAACGTTTATTCAGTTACTCCAACCAATGTGGGTATTCATTCCGCAATAAACCATCGTATAAAATTATGGTTAAAGACAAAACTTTATTCGAAAAATATACTCGCGCATTAGTTCATTACCTTAAAGAAAATCCAAACACAAAAACTCAAGATGTTGATAAACAGAAGGATAAGTTTTTGGATAAATTAAAACCATTTGGTTTCCCCCCAGAACGAAAAGAAACTGTTAGTCCTCAAAACGCATCGTCGGATGTTAGTGTAGCAAGTAATGATACAGGAGCAAATAATACATCAACTAATTCTAATGTCAGTAGTGATAGAAGTAATAATAATTCAGCAGTTAGCACGTCAAATCATGATAAATCCACCTCAACAATTGTGAGTCCAGTACCAAATAGTACAAGTAGTACTGGTCTAAATGCAGGAAACAATAGGTATAGTATAAAACATAAGCCAACACTAAAAAGAAAACAAATACCATCTGGATTAAAGAAGTTAATCGATGAATGTTATGGTTTGGATGAAAATAACTTTGCAAATGCCAAAACAGCATTAGTAAGGGTAACACTTGAATGTACCCTGAAATATGTGGTCGAAAATACCATTAAACAAAATGGTAAATCAATTAAATCTTCAAATCATTTCAATTTAGCATTTAACAACAGTCGAGGAGTAAAATTATTATATACTAATTTTGATATTTTGAAAACAAAGTTTACTGAGTTAATAATGGATGTAGGTATAAAAAAAGCATTTGAAGATTTTGATTTAGAAAATACCCACCAAATTATTCACAATTATAGGGTTGCTGCTGTTCCTGCAAATGCAAAAGCTCTTTGTGATAATTTAATAGATTTATTAGAATTTATGCTACAAGATGAAGTTAGCTTACTTAGTTCGTTAGATATAGCCAGACTATAATTATGTTTTATTCACCATTAAGATATCCAGGCGGAAAAAATAAGTTAGCTGGATTTATAGCTAAAATATGTGTAGACAATAAAATCAACGGGCATTACATTGAACCAGATTCTGGTGGCGCATCGGTCGCTCTTTACTTATTGTTAGAAGGGTTTGTTGAAAAGATTACCATTAATGATAAAGATAGGGCTATTTATGCGTTTTGGTATTCAGTTTTAAACAATACATCCCAATTTTGTGAGCGAATAAAAAATGTTGAAGTAACGATTGAGGAATGGCGTAGACAAAGAGCAATTCAAGCCAATAAGGAAAAAGCAAACTTATTAGATTTAGGTTTTTCAACTTTCTTTTTAAATCGAACCAATCGCTCTGGGATAATTAATGGAGGACCTATTGGAGGTGTAGAACAGAAGAGCGAATTTTTAATTGATTGCAGGTTTAATAAAGTAGATTTAATTGATAGAATAAGAGTTATTGCCTCACGAAAGAAAGATATTAGACTATATAAAAAAGATGCAATAAAATTGATTCAGCAAGTTCAAAATGAATCAAATAACTGTAACGTGATATTCTATTTTGATCCACCTTACTTTCTAAAAGCAAGCTCTTTATACCTAAACCATTATAAGCCTGAAGACCATAAAGCGGTAAGTGATAGTATAAAAAATATAAAAAATATAAAATGGGTTGTGTCGTATGATAATGTACCTGAAATATTGAATCTATATTCTGAATGTCAGATGAAAGAGTTTTCTTTCAAACATACAGCTTTTAAAGTTCGAACTGGAAATGAAGTTTTGTTTTTCAGCAACTCCATAAAGCAACCCGAAATTGTAAACTATGACCCTTTGAGGTTTAAATTGGAAAAAGGTAAAATTACCGCAAACATTTTGTATAAGTAAGGTAAATATCAAGTTTGCTAGCCCGGTCAAACTAACTAGTGGTTTGAGCAGAAAATGCCATGCAATCTGTCACTTCTCATAGAATTTACCGAAGTGTGCCATGTACCATGCTACCTAATGAAATCAAAAAAATTTTTATTGGATTTCATTTATGTTTAAATCGCATAAAAAAAAGGGAGCTAGTCGATTCGGCTGGCTCCTTTTTTTGCAACAAAAAGTTAGGTTTTTACTTATCCTAATTTTGATTTGAGGTAGGCCAATGAAATTTTATAGGCATCGGCAGTAGCCGCAGCATCTTGCTTTGGATTGCTAGGATTGGCAAATCCGTGAACGGCATCATACGTTTTTACGGTTAATTTCTTACCAGCTGCTTTCATATCTTGCTCGAACTTCGTTACCATTTCAGGATTAATTCCCTGGTCTTGGCTACCAAAAATGCCCAAAACATCCACGTTTAAGGATTTTAGTTTTGCCACATCTTGTTCCGGACGACCGTAATACATCACGCAGCCCACCACTTGTTTTCCGCCTATCAGTGCATTTTGAAGAGAAAGCATACCACCAAAACACCAGCCAATACTGGCTACTTTTGCTTTGGAGCCTACATAGTCAAATGCCCCTTTGGTAATGGCCTCTAATCTTTCCTTGGTAGCGGCCTGCATCAGTTTACCTGCTTCTTCACGGGTAGTTCCTATTCCACCGTCGTACATGTCCAAAGCAAGTACATTTACATTGTCCAAATCGTTGTATAACTTTTGGGCTTCCTGCTTTATATGGTCATTTAGTCCCCACCACTCCTGATATACAAAAAGCCATTTATCGGATTTTTTGGCCGATTTGATCAAAAAACCAGAACCTGTTTTACCATCCGGAGTTTTAAATGTAATGCTTTCTCCATCGCCTTTGTAAACGAAGGTGTCGGGTATGTTATGTAGCATTCGAAACGAATCGTTAGCTGCCATCTCGGCCATGGCATTCGGCGTTGCCAAGGCTGCGGTGTAACAAACTGGAATCGGAGTTTCCGCTTTTTTAACTTTTGCTGGCGTGTAGGCATTCAGAATAAATGCACTGGATAGTAAAAGGAGTTTTTTGAACATAACTAGTAACTGAAAAGTGAACGATTTTTTGATAAGGTTTTTATAATTCTCAAATCCATTTCTTACGTCTAAAATACCATAGGACAATTAAAGAGGAGGCGATCATCATTACCAGTGAAGCCCAAAAGCCAAAATGGTATTCCGTAGTAGGAATGTGTTGGTAGTTCATACCAAAAATACCAGCAATTAGCGTAGGAGGCATAAATATGATAGTCACCACCGTGAATATTTTAATAACCTGACTTTGTTCCAAGTTAATCAAACCCATAAAAGTATTTTGAAGGTATTCCAAGCGTTCAAAATTGAAGGTGGTATACTCCAACAGCGAACTAATATCTTTCAAAATAATACGTAAATGTTCCTTTCTATCTTCGGGGAAATATTGGCTCCGGAGTATTCCTGAGAGTACCCGTTGCTTATCAATGCTGGTCTCACGCAGCATCATTGTAATTTCTTGCAATCCACTGATCCGGATCAGTACCTCTTGTCGGGCTTTTTGCTCATGCGTTAGGTCTTTACTGATAGCCGAAATGTCTTTTGAAATAGACTCCAGAGAATCGGCGTCCGCTTCTATTCGGGTTTCCAAAAGCATCAACATAAAATCGACACCAGTTTGGAAAGTATCCGGGCTGACTTTCATTTTTTTTACGGTATCCGCAAAAGTCTTGGAGTCGCCTCGCCGGTATGTAAATAGGATATTTCTATTAAGAATAAAGGAGACCGGATAAGTTTCATAGCCGTCACGTTCTATTCTCAGGAAGTTAGAGTTTGCATTGATGGTGTCATTTTGTTCAAAAAATCGGGAGCTACTTTCAATTTCCACAATTTCCTGTGGCGTTTGAAAACTAATGTTACATTTATTTTCAACCCATTCTTCTTCTTCAATGGATGGAGATTGAAGATCTACCCAAAGCAAATTAGCTACATTTCCAAGCTCTCTGATATCGTTTTCTCGACGTACATTCCGCCCATCCTTATAAAAAATTCTTACCATTACTATTACTAAAAAAGAAGCATTATTAAAAATCGAATGAAAGATACAAAACGCTATACGATTTGTTACAATGTCGGTCTCTTTCAAAAAAAAATCTTAAACCCGCCAGATTGTATCTATTTTGAATTTTGTTATAGTCAAAATCAAAACTGACTGAATATAAATTATTGTACTTTTGCGGCATGCAGTCAACCGCTTCAACTCCCATTTTTACCGTTCAGTTCTGGCTATTAGGGCTCAGTTCTTTTTTGTTTTCGTCTAGTTTTAATATGTTAATTCCGGAGCTCCCCTCACACCTCACGGCAATGGGGGGCGAAGAGTACAAAGGGCTGATTATTGGACTTTTTACTTTAACAGCAGGCTTGTCTCGGCCGTTTAGTGGCCGTTTAACAGATACGATCGGAAGGGTGCCTGTTATGATTTTTGGATCACTGGTCTGCGTCATTTGCGGATTTCTATATCCAGTCTTTCTCACTGTAGTCCCATTTTTACTGTTGCGACTTACCCATGGATTTTCGACAGGTTTCAAACCTACCGGAACCTCGGCCTACGTGGCCGACATAGTACCTGCTAATAGGCGAGGGGAGGCATTGGGGATTCATGGGATTTGTATGGGAATGGGTTCGGCATTCGGTCCCGCGGTTGGGAGTTCCATCCGGAATATTTTTTCGTTGAATGTATTATTTTATTTTTCTTCATTTTTGGCACTGTTGTCTATCTTGATCTTGCTCAATATGAAAGAAACGCTTGTTTCTAAACAGCCTTTTTCATGGAATTCCCTAAAAATAACTTGGCGGGATATATTTGAACCAACAGTTTTCAAACCTGCATTGATTACTTTTTTGGTGTATTTCGGATTTGGTACTGTACTCACAGTCACTCCTGATTTGAGTACTCACCTGAATTTAGAAAACCGGGGCATTTACTTTATGATATTTACGGTATTTTCGCTCTTAGTAAGGCTATTAGCTGGTAAAATATCGGATCGAAAGGGTCGAGAACCGGTGACGGTATTCGGGTGCTTGTTTTTAATTATAGCCATGTTTTGTACTGGTTTTGCGCAAACCGTACTTTTCTTTTCCCTTGGAGCTGCCTTTTTTGGAATTGCGATGGGGATACTATCACCGGTGCTTTCCGCATGGACGGTTGACCTCAGTGGAGATCATAATCGAGGGAGGGCATTGGCTACTATGTACATCACTCTAGAAGCTGGAATCGGACTCGGGGCGGTACTATCAGCCGCCATTTTTGATAACCAGTTTGACAATATTTCCTTAGTTTTTAACACCATTGCAGGAATTGCTTTTTTAGCCTTGGCTTATGCATTGTACCTTTATATAAACAAAAGAAAGGAATCACGTGTTATTTGACGATAGTTATCAAACCATTGCGGAACCTGGAGAGGGTTTCTATAAAGAAAAGGGAAGTAAGTTTTTAGCCTATATTTATCCTATTGTAAACGAAACCGAAGCAAAATCCTATCTTTTACAATTAAAGGAATTACACCCAAAGGCGGTACATCATTGCTATGCTTATCGGCTTGGGTTGGATCGTATGAGTTACCGCATGAGTGACGATGGCGAACCATCGGGTACGGCGGGCAGACCGATTCTCAATACGTTGTATTCCAGGGATTTGACCAATATACTCGTAGTAGTAGTGCGCTATTTTGGGGGAAGTCTTTTGGGAGTACCGGGCTTGATAAATGCCTATAAAACCGCCACCGAAGAGGCCATTGACTTGTCGGAGGTGGTTACTAAATATATCGTGAATCAATATAAATTGTCATTTTCCTATCCGCAAATGAACGATGTTATGCGTATTGTAAAGGAAATGGAGCTACCGGTACTATCGCAACATTTTGAAATGGAATGCAAATTG
>CAXBLH010000362.1:0-6024 GCA_963976315.1 uncultured Dyadobacter sp. | reverse complement strand
CCGCCTCCGCTTTACCGGCATATTGACGCATCAATCTTTCAAATTTTGCAGCTTTCTCTTCAGTTACGCAACGGTTTAACAGCTCTTGCTCTACACCATTTAGTTCAGGAAATTCAGCCAATAAAGTTTGAGCACCCACACCTACCATCAAATCCGATAAATGTCCCAACACTGGGTTGGCAGAAATCCCAGAGAAACCATCAGAACCACCACATTTAAGACCAACACTTAATTTTGATATGGAAGCGTCTTCTCTTTCATGTTTGTTGGCCTTGGTTAGCCCCATAAACGTTTCTTTAATTGCTCCTGAAAGGAGGGAATATTCAGTTCCCTTTTGGTGTTCAAAGGCAAAAAATGGTTTATCGAAATGAGGATCACGCTTTTTAATTTCGTCCTCCAAGGTTTTCAACTCCGAATTTTGACATCCTAAACTTAATACGGTAATGCCTGCAACATTCGGGTGAACTGCATAGGCAGCAAATAATGCACACAAAGTATTTGCATCCTGCCTTGTGCCACCGCATCCTCCTTCGTGTGTAAGGAATTTTATCCCATCAATATTTTTAAAAGGGCGTTCTGGCCTTTTAGCTTCTTTCGGCTGATCCAAAAAAACCTCCATTTTTTTCAGTTGACTCGTATTACCTGATTGATAGAGATGCAGCAACTCCCGGACATGGTCCCGGTACATATCAGTTTGAGCATACCCTAGCTCCCTTTCAAAAGCATCTTTCATGATAAGCACATTCCGGTTTTCACAAAATACCAAGGGTAGTACTAACCAATAATTATAGGTCCCAACTCTTCCATCATCTCTTTTGTAGCCTTTAAAAGTCCGGTTTACCCACTTACTCACATCAGGCTGGGTATAGGAAAATGGTTGCCTATTAGCCGTAGAGTAATCATGCGCATCATGCTTCAAGTTAAAGGTAGTTATTGGTTCTCCCTTTTTTATCGGCTGGGTAGCACGGCCCACCAAAACGCCGTACATGATTATTGGCCCACCCGCTTCAATATCCTCAGTTACAAATTTATGCTTTGCCGAAACACCGTACGGTAAGGGGTAATTTAAGCCATTATATTCCGCTACATAGTCCTTTTCCAGGTCACGTAGTGCCACAATAACATTGTCAGAAGGGTGTACTTTTAAAAGATTAGATGCCATAGTTTTAATTAAAAATGTAAATCATAATTTTTGATGAGCCTCCGACCTTATCACTATAAGGCCTCCTATGCTACTAGCATATCAGTATTTTCATCATCCATTTACTGTGCTTATAAATACTGTACAATTAGCAAAAAAGGCACCTGAATCACTATCAAAATAATTCATTTTTCTCTTTATTAGATTACAATACAAATGAATAACAATAAATCGACGCAATATTTCATATTTTTAGCAATTTCTTAAACTATATTGGCAATATTATATAAATTAAGCCTCCAATACTGTAATTAACTGTATGAAACCCCAATTAATCAAAGTACCTCGCGGGATAAAAAGGTCGTTTAGTATTCGTCGTGACGTAGTACTTCATTTCTATGATAGATGGCATTATCACCCCGAAATAGAGTTAGTAAACATTGAACAAGGATCCGGCACCCAGTTTATCGGTGATAGCATACAAAATTTTCAAAATGGAGACTTGCTATTAATTGGCCCCAACCTCCCTCATTACTGGCGATGTGACGAGAAGTATTTCAAAGGGGATCCGGAGCTCTTTGCTCAAGCTACGGTGCTCCATTTCCTTCCCGAACTTTTTGGAGGCAATTTCCTCAATTTACCCGAAAACAAGGCCATTGCTGAACTGATTCAAAAAGCACAGTTTGGCATTAAACTTACGGGAGATACTAAAGACAAAATTATTAATATAATGCAGGATATTTTACTTCAAAAGTCCAGTAATAGCATTATAGCTTTATTAGAAATACTAGAAACGCTTGCGCAATCTCCAGATGTTAAAATTCTATCCAACAAATTCGTTCTAAAGGACATGGATAGTTTTGAAACCGACCGCATCAACGAAATCTACAATTATACAATCAGTCATTTTCAAAGAAAGATAACCATCGCGGAAATCGCCGATGTTGCCAATATTAGTCCCCATTCCTTTTGTCGCTACTTTAAAAGCAGGAGCAGAAAAACCTATTCCCAATTTCTCCTAGAATTAAGAATAGGGCACGCATGTAAATTACTATTAGAAGAAAAATTAAGCGTAGCACAAATTTGCTTTGAGAGTGGATTCAACAATTTTGCAAATTTTAACAAATATTTTAAAGCAATCAATGGTATTACCCCTTTGCAATACCAAAAACTACATCGATAAGAACGCCATTTTTTCAACCATTTTAAACCCTCTAAATTACTGACTTATGAGAGCGAACCATATTGATATTTTTAAAAAATCCATTGAAGAAGTAGAATTAACTATTTCAAACGGAAAAATTGCCAAAATCGAAACACTTGGGCCAGAAAACAGTAATCTTAAATATGTTTTACCCGGGTTTGTAGATGCACATGTTCATATTGAGAGCTCCATGCTTACCCCCTCACAATTCGCACGACTGGCCGTGGTACATGGCACTGTTTCTACGGTTTCAGACCCCCATGAAATTGCCAATGTTCTGGGATTAAAAGGAGTTGAATTTATGATTGCAGATGGCAAAAGAGTCCCATTTAAATTTTGCTTTGGAGCGCCCTCCTGTGTTCCAGCCACTATTTTCGAAACGGCGGGAGCTGAAATTAATGCTAATGATATTAAAGTTTTAATGGAAAATCCTGACATAGGCTATTTGGCAGAGGTTATGAATTTTCCAGGTGTACTGAATAACGATCAAGAACTCCTCCAAAAAATAGCATGGGCAAAAGCAAATCAAAAGCCCGTTGATGGCCATGCACCGGGGCTTAGAGGCGCTGCTGCCAAATCCTATGCAGCAGCAGGCATTTCTACGGATCATGAATGTTTCACTTATGAAGAGGCCCATGAAAAACTTGGATATGGCCTAAAAATACTCATTCGGGAAGGTAGTGCCGCCAAGAATTTTGATGCATTAATCCCTTTGCTGCATGAATTTTCGGATAAAATTATGTTTTGCTCTGACGACAAACACCCTGATAGCCTGGTGGAAGGACACATTAATTTGTTAGTTAAACGTGCCCTTAAAAATGGATACAATATATGGAAAGTCTTAAAAGCAGCCTGTATCAATCCGGTGGAGCATTATAACCTAAACGTTGGGCTATTAAGAATAGGCGACCCGGCCGATTTTATAATTATTAATAATCCAAATGAATTTGAGATTTTAGAAACATGGATCGATGGAGAAAAGGTAGCTCAAGAACAAAAAAGCCTTATTCCAAGTTTGCCAAGTGAGCATAATAATCATTTTTCTTGTGAAGCAAAGACACCAGAAGATTTTATTGTAGAAAGCACCGAACAAACCGGTCAGGTAAAAGTCATCAAAGCGTTGGATGGACAGCTCATCACAGAAAAAACGATCGAAAAGCTAGAAATTATAAATGGTCAATTACAAATAGATACGAAACGCGACCTATTAAAAATTACGGTGGTAAATAGGTATCGGAATACGCCTCCAGCCGTTGCATTTATCAATAATTTTGGTTTAAAAAAGGGTGCAATCGCTTCTTCTATTGCCCATGATTCACATAATATTATCGCCATCGGCTGTAGTGATGAAAAAATCAGTGAAGCTGTAAATTTACTGATTAAAGAAAAAGGAGGAATAGCAGCAGTTTCAGAAAAAGAGCAAATAGTTATCCCTCTGCCCATTGCGGGAATTATGACTGATGTAGATGGGTATCAACTTGCGGAACAATATTCCCAAATTGACCAATTTGTAAAAAAGGAGTTAAATACAAATTTGGGGTCACCCTTTATGAGCCTGTCCTTTATGGCTTTATTGGTTATTCCAGAGTTAAAATTAAGTGATAAAGGCCTGTTCGACGTAAATCAGTTCCAGTTCACTTTATTAGAATAGTATAATATCTAGTGCGAAAAGTATAAACTTCGCCACAACAAATATGATTTTATCCCGAATTATTTTTTTATATCTGTCATTTTCTAAATATATTTACAAGTGTATTATTGACCTTTAATAATACAAAATTCCTAACCCCATTAATTCCTAACCTTAAAATGGCTCACTTACGCTACAAACAAGAAGAAGAACTCAGCTTCTGGGATCAGTTTAGAAAAGGTGATGAAAATGCTTATGCAAGCCTTTACCGCTCTTACGTTCACATTCTTTATCAGTATTGCTCTCAATTTACGATTGACAAACCACTGATTAAAGACTGTATTCACGATTTATTTGTTGAATTATGGAAAAATCGTGCCACACTTGGTGATACCACCTCTGTACGGTTCTATTTAATGGCCTCTATCAAAAGAAAACTAGTCCGCCACTTAAACGCCCAACAGAAACATACAAGTAATGAAGATATCCCTGTAGAATACTGGCATATCCACACCCCTTCCCATGAGCACCAAATTATTTCGGACGAAGAATTTGACTCTACCAATCAGCATTTAAATCTTGCGATCAACAATCTTCCTAAAAGACAGCGAGAGGCAATTTTCTTAAAGTTTTATATGAACCTAAATAACCATGAAATTGCTGATTTAATGAAAATCAACATCCAATCTGTATATAATTTAGTTTTTGGAGCATTGGGAAATCTCAAAAAACAAATGACTTTGGAAAGACTTACTTTTTGAAAGTAGCTTACTTAACAATTTCTAAAAGCATGGCGAGAACTTAGCCATGCTTTTTTTGTTATAAGATCAGATAAAAAAGTAACATGATTCAAAACAACGTACCACTAGCAGAACGCCTTCGGCCAAAAACAATAGATGACTTTATTGGCCAATCGAAACTTTTAGGAAAAAACAGCTCATTACGAAATGCAATAGTCCAAAATATTATTCCGTCGATGATACTGTGGGGTCCACCGGGAGTAGGCAAAACCACCCTAGCATTGCTCATTGCAGAAGCTACAAAAAGACCCTTTTATAGTCTGAGTGCTATAAATTCGGGAGTTAAAGAATTGCGAGAAGTACTAGCTCGACCTGCAGGTTTGTTTCCACCAATTCTTTTTATTGATGAGATCCACCGCTATAATAAATCGCAGCAGGACTCATTATTAGCGGCTGTAGAGAAAGGAAGGGTAACCCTCATTGGTGCCACCACCGAAAACCCCTCTTTTGAGATCAATGCAGCCTTGTTGTCAAGAACTCAGGTTTATATCTTGGAAGCATTCAACGAAGCAGATTTAAAGCAGATCGTTCAGCGCGCTTTGGATAAGGATGAATGGCTCCAGAAAAAACAAATTACCATAGCGTCATATAAAGCACTTTTTAAGATTTCGGGCGGAGATGGTCGCAAATTGTTGAATCTTTTGGAACTGGTAATCTCTTCTCAGCCCCAAAATGAACCAGTAGTTATTCATGACGCGCTCGTAACGGACGTTGCACAACAAAATATAGCACGCTATGACAAATCGGGTGAGCAGCATTATGATATTGTTTCGGCTTTCATAAAATCTTTGCGTGGCAGCGACCCTAATGCCGCCATCTATTGGCTGGCGAGAATGATAGTGGCTGGAGAAGATCCTGTTTTCATAGCTCGAAGGATGCTAATCATGGCTTCAGAAGATATTGGAATAGCAAATCCAACAGCGATGATTATGGCACAAGCCTGTATGGACTCCGTCAAGGCAATTGGTTATCCAGAATGTAGAATAATTTTGTCTCAGGTTACTATTTATTTAGCAACATCACCAAAAAGTAATGCAAGTTATCTCGCCATTAATCGCGCAATAGAAATGGCTAAAAATACCGATCATCTTTCGGTTCCACTCCATTTACGAAATGCGCCCACCAAATTAATGAAGGAGATAGGTTATGGTGCGGAGTATAAATACGCACACGATTATCCGGGGAATTTTGTTGTACAAGATTTTTTACCTGAAGACGGACACTGTCTCACCGTCGTCACTGGCCGGCA